>NZ_JBDJAV010000011.1:0-214660 GCF_039649625.1 Plantactinospora sp. ZYX-F-223
TTCGGAACCCACCGCCGCAGGGCATACGGCGACTGTCCGGCACGCATCCGGACGGCGGAACAGCTTCCCGGCGCGGGATGCGACGTCAAGAATCAGCCGTGAACGTCGCCGCCGCCGGAGACTGCGGCGTCCATACCCACGGGAGGAAGGGTGACGATCGCCGTCGCCGGAACGCCCGCCACTACGGGCCAGGGCGGAGACCACCGTACGCCCGACGCCCGGCTCGCCCTTCTTCTCGACCACGGCAGCATCGTCGGGTTGCAGGAGCCGGACGACAGCCGGGTGCGTGCGGTACGGGGTCGAGTCCGCGGGCTGTCGGTCATCGCGTACTGCACCGACGGCAGCCGGATGGGTGGCGCGCTGGGTGCGGCCGGCGCGCAGCACATCATCGACGCGATCGACACCGCCGTACGGGAGGAGTGTCCCGTCGTCGGCATCTGGCACTCCGGCGGCGCCGCGCTCGCGGAGGGCGTGCAGTCCATGGACGGCGTGGGACGAATGTTCGCGGCCATGACCCGCGCCTCCGGCGTCGTTCCACAGATCTCCGTGGTGCTCGGCCCCGCGGCCGGGGCCGCCGCCTACGGCCCGGCGCTCACCGACATCGTCATCATGTCGAAGTCGGGGCGGATGTTCGTCACCGGCCCCGACGTGGTACGTCAGGTGACCGGCGAGCAGACAGACATGGACTCGCTCGGCGGCCCCGACACGCACGGCCCGAAGTCCGGGGTGGCGCACATCGTGGTCGACTCCGACGCCGAGGCCGTCGCCGAGGCCGCGCACCTCACCGAGCTGTTCGGTCGCCCCGGTCGGTTTCAACCGCAGACGGTACGCGACGGCGACAACCTGCGTGCCCTGCTGCCCGAGACATCCCGCCGCGCGTACGACGTGCGACCGCTGGTGCGGGCAATCCTCGATGACGTGCAGGGGCGGCCCGCGTTCACCGAACTACAGCCGAAATGGGCGGCGAACGTCGTGATCGGGCTCGGCCGGCTGGCCGACCGCACGGTCGGCGTCATCGCCAACAATCCGTTGCGCAAGGGCGGCTGCCTGGACTCGCTGAGCGCGGAGAAGGCAGCGCGTTTCGTCCGGATGTGCGACTCGCTCGGGGTGCCACTCGTAGTGATCGTCGACGTGCCCGGCTACCTGCCCGGCGTCGGCCAGGAACTGGGCGGGGTGATCCGGCGCGGAGCCAAGCTGCTGCACGTCTTCGCGAGCGCGGTGGTGCCACGGGTCACGCTGGTAACCCGCAAGTCGTACGGCGGTGCCTACATCGCGATGAACTCCCGCGCCCTGGGCGCCGACGCCGTCTTCGCCTGGCCGGAGTCCGAGGTGGCGGTGATGGGTGCGGAGGCGGCGGTCGACATCATCCATCGCAGGTCTCTCGCTGCGGCGGCCGAGGACGAGCGGGTGGATCTGCACACGCGTCTGGTCGCCGAACACCGGCTCGGTGCGGGCGGACTCGACCGGGCGTTGGCCCTGGGCGTCATCGACGAGGTCATCCACCCCGCGCAGACCCGCCGCCGGCTAGCCGAGGCGCTCGGCGCCGCGCCACCGGCCCGTGGCACGAAAGGCAACGTCCCACTGTGAATACGACTACCGGGCTGCCCGGCACGTCCCGAACACCGACAGCCATGCCGTGGGACGACAATCACCAGGATACTGAACCTTTTTCAACCTCCTCTTGCGGTCCGACGGACCGCAAGGCGCGGACGCGGTGCGTCAGCGCCGCGCGGTCCAGGTTGACAAAGGTTCACTGATCATCCGATACGGTCGTACGGCAACCAGTCATGCGGAAACCCGTCCGCCGGCCACCAGCCCGCGAACCCGATGGGACCCGGACCCACCCCGGCCCACCCCTCTTCGGTGCTGCTGTGTTCAGGGGTACGGCACCGCCGCCAACTGGTTGTTCACCTGGTTATTCGCCGCCGCGCACACCTGGGCGAACTCCTTGCTGCGCTCCTGCTCACGCGCGAACAACCGCACCAGATCGTGCAGATGGTACCGGTTGCCAGCGGGACCGGACGTCACGCTCAGCAGGTTGGCGTCGATCAACTCGTCCAGCAGGCGGTTGGTCTCGGCTATCGGGATGTCCAACACGAGGGCCGCCGACGCCGACGCGAAGGTCATCCTCTCCATCAGGCTGAGCAGGCACAGCGCGTGCCGGGCCGCCGGGGTGAGAGATTGGTAGCTGAGTCTGACGCTCGCGCGTATCGAAACGTCGTCGACCGTCAGTTCATCGAGTCGGTAACGCTCGTCGGACAGAGCTGCGGCCAAGTCGGAGAGGCGTCGGTGCGGCCCCGCGGCGAGGCGGGCGCCGGCGACCCAGACCGCCATGGGCAGACCGCCGCAGAACTTCACGATCTGCCGAGCGGCGTCGGGCTCAGCGTCCAACCGGCCGGCCCCGATCATCCCTTCGAGCAACTCCAGCGCCGCGGCGATGGACAGCTCGCCCACCGAGACCCGTACCCCGTCCAACCCGGCGAGGCTGGTACGGCTGGTCACCAGCGCCGCGCACCCCGCCCCGGTCGGCAGGAGGTCCCGGATCTCGGCGGCACAAGCGGCGTTGTCGAACACGACGAGGAGCCGCCGGTGCGCCACCAGCGCACGATAGATCTGCAACCGCTCGCCGAAGTCCTCGGGTACCGCTGACCGCGACACGCCGAGCGCCGCCAGGAAGATCGTCAACGCGACCGAGCGGTCCATGCCCGCGCCCTGCGTACCGCCCAAGTCGACGTAGAGCTGTCCGTCCGGAAATTCCGCACTGGCCAGACGGGCGACCCGCACCGCAAGGCTCGTTTTGCCGACGCCACCCCGCCCGACGATCAGGACGGTACGGGAGCCCGGTTCCGGCGCACGAAGGTGCCGCAGGACGTTGGTCGTTTCGGTGTCCCGTCCGACGAAGAGCGACGGGTCGCGTGGCAGCAGGCACGGCCCCTTGGCGGCTCGGGCCTCGGGCTCGCTTGGGTACTCCCGCTCGGTTCCCACCAGCCGGCGCCAACTCCGCAACCAGGCGGCGGCCGTCTTTTCGATCTCACGCAATGGACAATTCCGCACCACTAAACAGGCCCGGACGAACGACTCGACGAATTCTTTGCGCGGCAGCCGCGGCAGCCGTCTCCCGCTCAGTATGTCGGACACGGTGCTCGGGGCCAGCGCGTCGAGGACCCGCCCCTCAACTGGTTGCGGCGTACCGGCAGCCTGGAGCCTCCGAAGTGACGGTTGTCCGGCCCACTGGCGCAACAACCGCAGACATCTGACGTATTCGGCGGCCGTCGATGCGCCGATTGGGTCAGGAATTCCCTCACAGAGCGGAGCGGTTATGAGCTCCTCTCTTTGGTCATCCTGTCGATCGAACAAAATCGCGTGCTGCCTTGTCAGCAAATCCACCTCCCCGCTAATAGCACTGCACTCCGTGTAGCAATGGCAGGCCGGACAAAATGTGCCTGGTGTCCACAGACCCGTCCCGTCCTACCGCCGACACAGACGCCCACCGACACTCGCTCATAGTTGGTTCGTTGGGAAGTGGTCGCAGCGTTCGATCTCGTTCGAGTCTGTGCGGAACAGCCTGCTGGTGCCCGAGCACCTATCGTCCACTCACGCCGCCGCGGTACGGGCAGGCCACATCGACGAATCCGTGCGATCGGGCCCCGCCACGTTGGTGGGGTGCCGGCGGGCCGCAGCGCATCCAAAATGGACTCTCAGCGCCGAGGATGCTCGTACCTCCGCCCCCGGCTGGCCGCCCGCGAGCAAACGTGGCGCGCCGCGCCTCAGCCTCGTCGCGGTCGAGATGTCCACGATCTTTCATGGGTCACGAGGCAGCAGCCAGGCCGGCGTGGCCGCAAGGGTAACCGCGAGTGGGAGCCGGGTAACCGACGCGTTCGGCCGCTCGAATACGCGGCGAACACGTCGATGCCCTGCTCGATGAGTTGGCCTGCCTGCCGGGCACGGGTCACGGAAATGACGAACTCGGCGCGTCGGATTGGGCGCCCGATCACGACAGAAGCCCCCACCTCGCCCTTTCCAACGAGTGTGGCATCCAACTCACCGGCGCTACGGAACCGTACGTGCACCAGTGCTCACGCTCCGTCTTCCCGCACTCGACCACCCACCGACTCGTCAACGTGGCCCCACACGATAGGTGTATCTACGGTGTATTAGGAGTACGACAGCACTCAGGTAGAGTGTGACTGCGGTCAAGGTCGTTGCTGGAGGAACGGTGTGACCAGGGCAGTCGGGCATCCACCCCAGCCGGACGAGACGGATACCATCGAACGTTTCATCGCCGCTCTCCGACAATTGCGCCTGTGGTCGGGGCTCACCTATCGTCAGCTCGCTGAAAGGGCACGAAAAGGCGGCGATTCGCTACCCGCCAGTACCGTAGCCACCGCATTACACCGCACCACCCTGCCAAAACGGGATACCGTCGAGATGTTCGTACGGGCCTGTGGCCTGGACCAGGCGTCGGTAGCCGCCTGGGTCGCGGCGCGCGACGCGCTCGCGGTGGACGCCGAAGTGACCACCGTGGAGCCGGGTAGCCTCGCGCCGCCGGCGCCCAGGCCCGACCAACACGAGCAAGCAGAAGTCCGAGCAGCCGGCTGGACCTCGGCCGGCTACCGGGTACCACCGTGGGGCAGCAAGACTCTGGCGCCATGCACCCTGCCGCCCGACGTGCCGGACTTCAGCGGGCGTGCTGCAGAATCGCGCCTGCTGCTGCAGAACCTGAAGGACGGCAGAGGTGCGACACCTATCACGGTGATCGCGGGCATGGGCGGAGTGGGCAAGACAAGCCTCGCCGTTCACGTCGCGCATCTGGCCGCTGCCTCCTTCCCGGATGGTCAGCTCTACATAGACCTGCTCGGTGCCCAGGCGTCCCCGCTCGAGCCGCAGGAGGTACTGGCCCGGTTTCTGCGCCGCCTGGGGGTGCCGAGCCGGGCGATCCCCACCGAGGTCGCGGAGGCGTCCGAGCTGTTCCGTGCCCGCCTGGCGCATCACAGGGTGCTGCTCGTACTGGACAACGCGGTCTCGGAGGAACAGGTTCGCCCCTTGTTGCCTGGTACGGCGACGTGCGCGGTGCTGATCACGAGCCGGAACCGGCTGACCGGACTCGAGGGACCGCTACGGATCGACCTCGAGGTGCTTCCGGCTGCCGAGGCACTGCAACTGCTCAGCCGGGTCGCCGGCGAGCCACGGGTGCGCGCCGAACTCGTATCGGCCACCCGCATCGTCGAACTCTGCGGCGGGCTGCCCCTCGCGGTACAGATCGCCGGCGCGCGACTGGCCGCCAGGCCGCGGTGGCAGGTCGCCGACCTGGCACAGCGGCTCAGAGATCAGCACCGACGACTCGACCACCTGGTCGCCGGCGACCTGGGCGTCCGCGCCTCGCTCGCGTTGAGCTACCGAGGTTTGGATGAGGAGACGCGCCGGCTGTTCCGGCTGCTGGGCCTGGTCGGCGTGCCCGACTTCCCCACCTGGCTCGCAGCCGCCGCGCTGGACATATCGCTTGAGCACGCCGAGGAGCTGCTGGAGGCCCTGGTCGACGCACAACTGATCAAGTCCTGCGGCAGCGATCCGGCGGGGCAGCAACGCTACCGCTACCACGACCTGGTCCGGCTGTTCGCGATCGAAGAGAGCCGCGCGGCCGGTGACGACCCGGAGGCCGCCCTCGGCCGGGCACTCGGTGCGTGGCTTTGGGTGACGGAGAGGATGGCCAACGTCATACCCGGTCCGTGCTATGCGGCGATCAGCGGACCAGCGCCGCGCGTGGTGCTTGCTGGTCTCGAAGAACGCCTCACCCAGGTCGACCCCATCCTCTGGTTCGACGCCGAGTGCGCGGCCCTGCAGGCCGTCGTACGCCAGGCATGTGCCCTCGATCTCGACGACCTCGCGTTCGACCTCGCCGGCTGCATGGAGAAGTACTTCGACGTACGTGGGATGTACGGCGACTGGGTCACCGTCAACACCGAGGTCATGACGACATGCCGCCGCGCCGGTAACCGTCTCGGCGAGGCTGTCATGCTGCGAGGGCTGATCGACGTAACCACCTGGATCAGCGAGGGCCGCACGGACGAGGCCATGGCACGGCTGCACACCGAAGCGTACCGGCTGCTCGAGATGTTCACGGCGCTCGGACACGAGGCGGGGGCTTCCGACGCCGCCGTGATGTGCTCCTGGGCGTCGACCGCCGGCGGTGACCACGCCGCGGCGGTCGAGACGGCGACGACCGCGCTACGACTGGCCGAACACGCCAACCATCCCGGCGGTCAGATTCGGGCCCATCTGGCGCTGGCGGTTGCCCACTACGAGCAGGCGAACTATGAGGTCGCGGCCACGCACCTCCCGCTCGCGCTGAGCCAGGCACGGAAGCTGGGCAATCCGCGCTGCGAGGCGACTGTCCTCCAGTACGCGGGTATCGCACACCGCGAACTCGGGATGCTCGATTCGAGCGAAAAGCTGCTCACCGACTCGTGGACGATCTCCCGCCGTTACCAGGACACCTACACGGAGGTCCTGACCATGCTCGCGTTGGCCCGGCTACAGCTACAGCGCGGAGATTCCGAGGCACGGGCGACCGCGAAGACGTCACTGCGGCTCAGCCGTGAGTTCAGCATGGATCACCATCTGGCCGAGGCACTGGAGATCCTGGGCAAGATCGAAATGGCCGAGGGTCGCGCGTCACAGGCCATCCCGTATCTGGAGGAGTCCGTCGCGATATGGCGTACCCGTGGCTGGCGCTCCCTGCAGGCGGCTGCGCTGACGAGTCTGGGCCAGGCGTACACGGGGATCGACCGGTCCGAGGCGCGGCGCGCCTTCGACGAGGCCCGGACGATCTACCTGCGGCTGGGCAAGCAGACAGTGGCCGACGAGCTTCGGGTGCTGGTCGACGAGCTGGTGTGAACCGCCACTGTCCATCTCGATGGGTCGGCGGCTCGGGCGGCGGGTCTGCGACCGGTTGCCGCGTCGTTAGGCACGTATGCGGCCTCATCGCCCAAAGGTGATGGACTTCAGCAGGTTTACCCTCACCGCCTTGTAGTGATCTGAAGCTACTCGACACCGCACATGACCAGTGAACCTCTTTCAACCTGAACTGCGCGGCGCTCACACACCGCGTCGGACCTCGCCCTCCGACGGACCGCAAGGGGAGGTTGAAAAAGGTTCAGTCAAGGCCGTCCCGCTGTCCACGGAACGATCAACCCGCCGCTCAGCACAACGATTTCGAGGACAAAGAACAAGCTCAGGCTGGCGTGGCGTCGAGATACCCTGCCGCCTGTGTGAGAAAGAGGTCGGCATAGCGGCCCTGGGTACGCATGAGTTGGGTGTGCGTACCGTGCTCGATTACCCGGCCAGAATCGAGCACGTAGATGCGGTCGGCGCTGCGGACGCTGGAAAAGCGGTGAGAGATGAGTAGGACGGTGCGGCCAGCGAAGAGATGACGGATGCGGGCAAATAGGTCGGCTTCGGCCTGGGGATCCAGGGCGGCGGTGGGCTCGTCGAGGATGATGAAGGGGGCATCGCGGTAGAAGGCGCGGGCGATGGCGAGTTTCTGCCACTGCCCCCCGGAGAGGTCGGTGCCATCGGTGAATTCGCGACCGAGGACGGTGTGGTAGCCGTCAGGGAGGCTCTCCAAAAGGGTGGCGACGCCGGCGGATTCGGCGGCGTGTCTGATGCGGCTGTGGTGGGGTTGGTCGTCGACGCGACCGAAAGCGATGTTGTCGTGGGCGGTGAGCTTGTAGCGGACGAAGTCCTGGAACACCACGGCGCAGCCGTGGCGCAGTTGGTGCAGGTCGGTGGCGGGGCTGCCGTCGCGGACCAGTGTTCCGCCAGTGGGCGCGTACAGGCCGGCGAGAAGCTTCGCAAGGGTAGTCTTCCCGGAGCCGTTGGCTCCGACGAGGGCGATGATTTCGCCTTGGTGGAGTGAGATATCGATACCGTAGAGCGTGGGGCGGTCGGCCCCGGGGTACGTGAAGGTCAGGTCGCGCGCACGCAGCGTCCTGAATGGGCGTACGGGTTCGGTGAGTCCGGGTGGTGGCTCGACGGCTGCGGCCGCGAAGTTGTGTAGGTCCTTGAGGAAATAGAGGGACTGGCCCACGTCGTTGAGCATCTGACTGGCCATTCCCATGCGGCTCGACAGCAACCAGAGTCCAGCCATGCCTGTGGAGGCGGCGGCCGGGGACACCATGCCGGCGTTTATCAACGCCCAGACGGAGACGATGACACCGACGATCAGGGCGCCGGACAGGAGTTTGGCGCCGATTTCGCGTCCCGCATGAGTGCGGAAGAGGCGGGCCATGCCGTTCAACTCTTGGACGTATTCGCTGTCCCAGCGGGTGTGAAGGGTGGCGCCGAGGTCCAGGGCCCGGATCTCCTTGGCCTCGTCCCGGCCGATGAGCAGTTGCTCCAAGTACTGGCGGCGGCGGTGGTTCTCGGCCAGGGAGTGGTGCATTGTGTACACGGCGTTGCGTCGGTCCTTGGCGGCCTTGAACAGTGGCCACGCGCTGAGGGTCGCCAGCGGGAGCAGCCACCAGGCGATGGTGATGAACACGGCCGCAATGGCCAGCACGGTCAGCACCGTCTGCAGTATCGCGACCAGCATCATGACCAGCATGGCTGGCTTGTGCCGCGAGGCGTGTACCGCGCGCTGTAACCGGTCGTGGAAATCCGGGTCTTCGAATTCCCACAGCTCGGTGTGGGCGGCGGTACGTAACACCAGTGAGATGACGTGCCGGTCCACCCGATCGGTGAGGAGCTGTTGCCGCATCCCACTGAGCGTCTGCAAGATGCCACCCGCCGCGCCGAGGGCGACCAGCACCATTATCCCGGACACCAGCCTCCACTGGTCGACTCCGGCACGGCCCCCGCCGACGAGGGCCATCACGTCGTTCACCATGCCCCGCAACAGCAGCAACGCGCCGGCCAGGCCGACCGCAGTGGTCAGTTGAAGCCCCACCACGGTGAGGACACCGCGCCGGTCCGCCGCCCAGGACATGCGTACGGCCTGTACCGCCGCCGCGCACATGTCGCGGACGGTGAGCCTGGGCGTCACCTGGTCCACCGCTCGATCCAGTTGCGGTGCTCGGTGCTGAGGAACGCGGTGTGTTCGGCGTAGTAGAACGTGTGGCCTGCGCCGGGGAGGAGGAGTAGGCGGGCAGTGCCGCCGTTGGCGACGATGGCTTTGTAGAGCTCGACGGATTGTTCGGGGGCGGTGGCGGGGTTGGTGTCGTTGGTGCCGTGGGCTAACAACACCGGCCGATCGAGCTTGTCGGCGAACTCCAGGGCACTGAAGGCCCGGTAGATGTCCGGGGCCTGCCACAAGTGGCGTTTTTCGTGTTGCCAGCCGGTCGGGGTGAGGGTGCGGTTGTAGCAGCCGCTGTGCACGATCGCTGCACGCAGCTCGGGGACATGGGCGAGGGCATAGAGAGCGAGGGTGGCACTGAAGCTGTGCCCGCCCACCAGCATCGGGCCGTCCACGATGGCCATCGCGGCGCGCACCGTCTCGACTATCTGCGGGTGCAGAGATTCCACTGTGGCGTCGGCCGGCCAGTGCAGCGGCAGGTCCAGGTGCGCGACCGCGTGTCCGGTATCCAGCAGCGGGGGCTCCGTTACCCGGTCTCCAGGGCGGGCGTTGCGCAGCCACAAGACTGTTGCTGGCTTTCCCGGGTGCTGCGTGAGCCTGGCCTGGTGGTACCCGGTCTCGATACTGATCCCCGTTGGGTGGGTTGGTTCGGGGGCCGGTGTCGCCTCCCACGGCGCCGGCTCGTGCGGAGCCTCCGGGACCGGACGAGGCGGGCCGGAACCATCCACCGATACGGTCAGGCTGGACCAGGACAGGCCGTCCTCGGAGGCGGGGTCATCCTCGGCGTACTCCAGATAGAGCTCGCCGTCCAGGTCGGCCAGACGCCGGACCACCAGCGGGTGGGTCAGTCCGATCGCCTGGCCGGTAGCCGGATCCAGCGCCGCGGGCTGGGCAGCGATGAGAGCGGCGAGTTCGGGTAGGGAAGGCAGGAACTTGACGTACATCGGACCCGTCGCCTCCAGCGCCACCGGATTCCCGTGTGCCGGCGGGGTTTTTGCCGGCGGGGGCGACGGGAGGAGCAGGACGAGGCGGTCGTCCACCCAGACTTGAGGGGGCCATGCGTGGGAGGTCGCGGCCCGCACCTGGTCGAACACCGTGACGGTCTGGGTGGCGTAGTCGGCCACCCACGGATGGGCACGCCGGTCCCGCACCACCAGTCCTGCGACGAGGGGCCGTTCGGGGTGCCAGGCCAGTTGTGCGGGCAGCACGTCGGTGAGCGGCAGGATCCAACCCGGCGACGTGTGGTGTGCGTGGATCTCGATGACCGTCGGCCATGCCCGGTCTACTGCGAGCCCGGCCAGGTCCGGGTCCACCCGCAGTTCACGCCAGTACGTGGCGGCGGGATTCGCCTGCGAGATCGAGGATTGGGCCGGGGCGGTCAGCCGCGCCCACGCGCCGTTCGGTGAGCTGTCCCTCCAACTGTTAAGCATGTGCAGTGACCACGATCGAGTTGATCAAGGCCTTGACCGGGCCGATTCCGGAGACCGGTCCGCCGACGGGTTTGCCGGCGGCATCGAGGCCCTGCGCGCAGGGCACACCCATCTCCGCCATCGCTCCGGGTGCTGCACCATCGGGTCTGAGCACGGTTTCGGCGACCGCGTCGCGGCGGGCCGGCTCCATACCCGCCACAAGCTTCTTCAGTGCCCGGCAGGATGGGCAGGACTCGGAGGTGTAGAGCTGTACGCTGTACACCGCATCGGTGCGTTCCACGATCTGCTTTTCCTTTGCTGCTTCGATCGCGCGGGCACGGTGGTCCACCGCGAAGACGACACCCGTGATCAAGGCGGTTGCTGCTACCGCGAACCCGACGCGCAACGCCGTCTGGTCGCCGGGGCCTATGAGTAGAGCGATGACTGCCAGCAGCGCGCCGGCGGCGTTCATGAGGACGTGGGTGCGACCTACCGAGGCCAGCCGCGCCAGCCCGAAGCAGGCGCACTTCTGGCCGCGCAGCGCTTGGGCTACGCCGGTCAGCGCCAGGTACGCCACCAGGCCACCCACCGCGGCAAGGCGGCCAGGCACCACGATGAGCAGCACCGCGCCGACTAGCTCGGCGGCGGCGATCAGCCGTGGGCCATGCGGCGCCGCCAGGGGCCCACTGCGGATCGGCCAGGACAACTTCTCGGTCGGCGCCGCCAGCTTCGCCACACCGGAGGCGACGAGGGGCCCAGCCAGGACCGCCACCAGCAGATCAGCCAGCATCGCTCAGCATCACCCAACCGGCCGCGATCAGAGCCTGGGCCAACTGCCCTTCCGGTACGCCGCCAGCCAGCAGTTCATTGATTGCCTCTGTCTGCGGCTCATCGCACTCGGCGATCGCCAGATTCACGCCGTTCACTAGGACCGCTCCGCCGTACGGCAATCGGGTCAGGGTTACCTGGGGCGCCAGTTTCACCGTGCTCATGCTTGACCTCGCATCCAGTGGTCGGTCCACACCAACCGCAGCAGGGCCAGGGCGTTCTCGCTCATCTGCCGAGGGTCGCGCAGTGCCGCGGCGACCTGCTCGGCGTCGACCAGACCTGCCTTCGCCAGGGGGGAATCAGCGACATACGCGGCCAGCTTGTCCCGCTGCGCATACAGGTGTTCCGCAGCGGCCAGGCGCAGCCAGTAACCGGACGCCGCCCGCCGTACGCCGGTGACGCCGTGCGCCTCGATCGCCTGCCACAGCGGCAGGTTGTTCCGAAACACGCCCTGCTCGATCCGGCCAATGTCGTCGGCCGAAAGGGCGGCCACCGCAGCGAGGACCTGCGGGTCGAGGGCTGGCAGCACCGCGCCGGCTCCCCCGCGCTCGGCCAGAGCGGCGTCGGCCTTGCCCAACACCGGCGGGAGGGACTTGATGTGTTCTTCCCACAGCGGAAGGCGCAACTGTCGCGCGATGTCGCATTCCTCCCGGCCTGCTTCGGTCAGACCAGGCATGAAGTTCGTTCCCGCCAGCACCGGCGGCGGCTGGGCACCGGGCTGCTGCTCTGGTGTGCCCTCCACGCTGGCCATGGGCGTATACACGGTCTGTTCCTGCAGGAGCTTGCGCGCCTCGGCCAATGTGCGCAGGGTGCCGGCCACGTGGAACGGCTCGCATTCGAGGAGCTTCTCGTCGCTGATTTCGGCTTCGGGCAACCGGATCGAGACCAGGTCCTCCAGCAGTGCCCCGGTTGCCAGCGGCAGCTCCACCGCCGCGGACAACTTCGCCAGGAGGCGGCGGCGCACCTCCACCTCCGGCGTCGGGGGTCGTGGTGCCTCGGTGGCAATCAGGTGATGGTCCAGCAACTCTGAGACATCCATCGGTACCCGTCGCAGCTCCAGGCCGGGTATCTCGGGCACCGGCAAGTGCGCGAAGGCCGCGCCCAGATCCGCGTGCACCAGTAGCGGCCGCTTGCCCGCCTGGTACGCCGCCACCGCCAGGAACGCCGAGGAAAGTCCACCGCTGTAGGCGATCCCGAACGCACCATCCGGTAGCGCGGCACCGACCACGTCGATCAGTTTCCTCTCGGGGGCAGGCAATCGTGGTGCCTGCCGCTCTACCCGCACCCCAGCGGCGTCCACCCGCACCACCGTGCCGAGCGTCAGTCGTTGAACCCCAGGCACACCCAGCGCGTCATCCGGCGCCGGTACGTTGCCGTGCACCAGGGCGAGCAGATCCCACGCCTCCGGAGCGGGAACCGCCGCGCCACCGGCAAAAGCCGCCAGATCCTCGCCCCACTCCAACCCCGAAGGATCGATCCGGTAATACATCGGCAGCGTCGACGGCAGCTCTAGCGCCAATTCAAACGAATCCTTCGAATTGGCGATTCGCAGCCCGGGAACCATCGTCCCCGGACCACTCGACCGGACGCCACGCTTGGTTATTTCAACTCGATTCATGCCCGATATACCTCTAGATACGTCTCCTTGACAGGAAGGGATGTACTCACCACTTCGCCGTCACACTCCACCCATGCGTAGAATCCTGCCGGTGGCATCGCAGGCACCGCTTCCCGGCCTAGGTGGAACGAAGCCGGGAAACCCAACCCGCGCAGCCCTGCCGTCACATACAGCGCGTCCTCCACAGGTCCCAAGAACCCAACACTGGTACGCTGCTCGACCCGCAACGAGGCCACCACGTCGCCGACCCGCCGCGCCGGGCGATCCGGTGTCACCTGGGGCCACGATTCGATTCTGTACGCCCCCACGCCATCCCGTACCGACTCCAGAAACTCACGCGCTTCCATCGCCGCCATCCTCACCATTACGGAAACCCCTTCCCTTGCACTCATATCCAATTCTGGAGTCGCAGCGTGGGCAGTCAAATCCTTCCAGGCGGGGCAGCATCAGTGTGCAATCCATCTCGACCGCACCAGGTCGGGCCGCTCAACGAGCGGCCCGACCCAGCTTCGAAATTGAGCGATCGGCGCCGCAACCCCATCGGGGTTAGCGTCAACAACCAAGACAGAAATGTCTCAGCCGACGCGGCAGTGACCGTCCGCATCCGCCCAGCGGCAGTACAGGCCAGGGCAGCACGTATACGTGAATAGACACATACGGCCATACGGCTGACATTCTTGAGCCACAGTGGACTGGGCCGCGAACATGTGCTGCTGGAGGCTATTACTAGCCAGCCTGTCAACGACAGAAGTCGTGATCATAGTTTCACCTCCCCCCGTTGTGTAAATCAAGTCGCCGAAGCGAATCTTCAGCGATTACAACATGATGATCGAGCCCGAGTCGAGGACCAACAGGGCCGTCGATTCGACTAGCATCGAATCGACGAGGTCAACTGGCCTACGCGTTTTCATCGGCCTGGGACATGGATCGGCGGGTAAGGTCGTTGCCGAGGGGGCGACGCCGGTACAGCACGCGCCTGCCGTCACACCCGCGTTGCGTTGCTCCACCCGCAACGAGGCCACAGCGCCGTCGACCCGCCGCGCCGGGCGACCCGGTATCACCTGCAGTACCGACCCCAGAGACTCACACGCTTCCATCGCCGCCGTCCTCCCCATTACTGGAACTCCTTCGCTTGGGCTCATATCCAGTTCTGGAGTCGCAGCGTGGGCAGTCAAATCCTTCCAGGCGGGCAGCGTCAGTGTGCAATCCATCTCGATCGCACCAGGTCGGGCCGCTCAACGAGCGGCCCGACCCAGCTCTGGAATTGAGCGATCTGCACCGCAACCCCACCGGGGCTAGCGTCGACAACCAAGACAGAAATGTCTCAGCCGACGCGGCAGTGACCGTCCGCCCCGTCCGGGCCATACCAGCGGCAGTACAGGCCATCGCAGCACGCGAACGTGAAGAGACACGTAGCGCCTTCCCTTCCACATTCCTGAGCCACAGTGGACTGGGCCGCAAACATGTGCTGCTGGAGGCTATTACCAGCCAGCCTGTCAACGACAGAAGTCGTGATCATAATTTCACCTCCCTCCGTTGTGTAAATCAAGTCGCCGAAGCGAATCTTCAGCGATTACAACATGATGATCGAGCCCGGTCGAGGACCAACTGAGCCGTCGATTCGACTAGCATCGAATCGACGAGGCTAACTGGCCTGCACGTTTTCATCGGCCTGGGGCATGGATCGGCGGGTGAGGGCGTTGCCGAGGGGGCTACGCCGGTACAGCACGCGCTTGCCGTCACGCCCGCGATCGAGAAGCCCCGCCTTGTGCAGGATGCCCAGGTGATGGGAGACGGTGCCGGCCGACAGGTGGTGGCGCCGGGCGAGATCGGCGGTGGTGTGAACGATGTCAAGGTCGGCCAGCAGCGCGGCACGGGTCGCGCCAAGAAGCTCCGTGAGGTCCCGCGATACCTGCCTAAGCGGCTGCCGTCCCGACGCGGCGGTGGCTCTTCCGGCGGCGGGGAAGTAGATGGCCACGGTGTCGTCGGGACGGCTGGTCATGAGAATCCGGTCGCTCATGAAGGCCGAGCCGACACACCACAGCCCCGAGCCGGCGGTCAGCCGGGCGCGTGGCGGGATGTCGATGAGGAGAGTGTCGCCGCTCCAGGCGAGGTGCCGACTCATGTCAGCGATGGCCGCCTGCACCCCGCCGGCGGCGAGCAGTCGCGCCCGGTGATCGAACTCCAGTTCCAGGTCGGCCCGCAGCCCGTCCCAATACGGGGCCAAGGCCGCCTTCCAGTAGGTTCTCAGCTCATCCGCCAAAGTGGCCAGGTAGGCGTCCTCACCGCGCGCGTCCAGCAGGCGAGTGGCCAGCGGCAGAGCGGGGTCGACCAGCCCCATTCGCTTCGCACCCGTGATGGCGCCGGTCAACTCCTCCCGGATCGACCCTGTCGGTGTGGTCACCAGTGCATGTAGCTCCTCGTCGAGTGAGGACGAGCCGCCAGCCGCCACCGGCAGGAGGAAGTCCGGCAGGTACCCGCCCAGCCCGACGATTTCGCGCAACAGGCGCGGCCTGCCCGGCGTCAGCCGGCCACGCACATCGCTCCACCATCGCCGGATCCACGGCGTCTGGTCGCCTCCGGTGGCCGCCCACAACGACAGGGTGGCCTCGCTCAGCATCGACCAGCCGAAGCGGACATGCCTGAGCCCTTCGGCGGGAATCTCAAGCGCCTGCACCACGCCGGCCCTCCCCGCCGCGCAGCCGGTGGGAGCCGCGGGGCACCGGTCCATCCAGGCCCCGGCAGGAGAGGGCGCGACCAGCCCGGCCCGGATCACGTCCGCCACCGCAGGGGGCGGGCGGCGACGAACCGTCCGGATCTATGCCTGGCATCCCGTCGAACATCCGTTTCGGCATGGCTGCGGGTATTTCCGTTCTCCATCGGACAGGCGGAAGAAACATGTGCAACCTCCATGGCACACCCGTCGGCCGGACATCCATGCGACCGGGAAAGGCGTCATAAACGGTCCTCGTCGGTCCCGGCGGACACAAGATCGAACGCCGTCCGGGACACTTCCGAACGACTCCGAACGCCCCTGCGTTCAACCTTCGAGGCCCTCTTGGTCAGGATGGTGTGAGACACCTCGCGTGAACGCGGGATGCTGACCTGGGACGGGATCGGAGATCCTCGTGTACGTCGCCGAGTAAAAGGGCGCCCCGAACGGCGAGAAGGGGGCAATCCTGCACCGGGAGGGCGCCTATTCGTCGCATGTCATCGAGTGGGCGAGGGCGCGTGGCGTGGGCTTGCTGGGCGGCGGTGCGACAGACACCAGCCGCCCGGCCCGGCGGTCGAAGAGAAGGGCCGAAGAGGCCGGACTGGCGAGGCTGCGCCGTCAGAACGAGAAGCCGCAGGCCGATCTGAAGAAGACCTGAATGGCCGTTGGACAGCATGGGAAAAGCACACGCGCTCTTGGAATCGCCCACACGGTCCTTGGTCTCGGCGAACGGCCCGTCGGTGACTGGCCGGCGCCCCTCACCGTCGCACTGGACGAACGTCCCCTCGGGGCCGAGTGCCTGACCGTCGACGAACTCGCCGTTCCCCTCGAGCCGGGCCGCGAAGTCGCGCATGTACTGAACCTTTTCAACCTCCCCTTGCGGTCCGACGGACCGCACGGTCGGACGCGGTGCGTAAGCGCCGCGCGGTCCAGGTTGAAAAGGTTCACTGCACGTGCGCCGAGATCTCCTCCGGCGCCCACTGGTCTGGGGTGACCTGAACGGAGACCGGCGCCTCGACCGGGTCACCCTGGGCATGTCCGGCAACTTCGACCGGTGCGCGGTCCATGTCCAGTGGAGCGGCACCGGCACGGCCGAGGAACACCTGTACGTTCCACCGGGTGCGACCTTGCCGTCACCCACTGCCTGGGCATGGGGACCGCCGTCGACCTGGGTGGCGACGGAAGTGTCGAGCTGGTTCTCGGATCGTTCTACGGCGAGCCGACGGCGCCGACGGTTCGATGCTGGTCCTCCGCAACTTCGTCCCCGGGTGCTGACCACCGCCGACATCCAGCTCAACGAAATCGGCACGGCGGACTTCAACGGCGACGGGCTGACCGACGTCTTCTGGTGGAGCAACCAGGGCGAGGGCTTCGGCACCTTCCTCAACACCGCCGCTGGGCAGTTCGTGCCCGGGCCGGTCAAGCAGGATGAGGGTGAGATCAACGACTATCAGTTGGCGGACTTCGACGGCAACGGGGCGACCGACGCCGTGATCGCCTTCCACACCGCACCGGGTACGCCAGGCAACGGCGTGGTCATGGCCTTCGACGACGGGACGAAGGAGTGGCTGCGGCACAGCCGGGTTTCGGAGACCGCGAGCGGGACGCCCGCTTCGGTGCGTCGTCGCCGTCAGTTGCTGTGGGACGGCTCCCTGCACCTTCAGCGCAACAGGTACGCGGTCAGCCGGTCGGCGAGTTGCTTCGGGTGACTGAGCGCCACCGAGTGACAGCCGTCGATCTCATCCGGAACGACGCCAAGCCGGTCGGCGGCCACCCGGCGCTGGAAGTCCGCCAGGAAGAACCGGTCCTCGCGGGCGATGAGCACCTCCGTCGGCACGTCCGGCCAGGCGTCCAGAGGCCACGGCTCGTTCCACTCCGCGCTGACCTGCTCCCGGCCATGCGCCGCAGCCTCCGCGACAACCTCGGCCGGCACACCGTTGTAGAACTGCTGCTCCTCGCTGAGCCCCTCCACGCCGCGGTAACCGGTGTTGCCCCACCAATCCCCGGGCCTCTCGCCGGGCTCCGGGACCATCGGAGTGAGCAGGACAATCAGCCGCACAGGCAGCTTGTCGGCAATCAGTGGCGCGGTGAACGCACCGTACGAGTGTCCGACGACCACAGGGTCGCTCCGGTCACCGATCGCGTTGACGACCGTTTCGCGGAACTCGGCAAACCC
Source organism: Plantactinospora sp. ZYX-F-223 (assembly GCF_039649625.1). Classification (NCBI taxonomy): domain Bacteria; kingdom Bacillati; phylum Actinomycetota; class Actinomycetes; order Micromonosporales; family Micromonosporaceae; genus Plantactinospora; species Plantactinospora sp. ZYX-F-223. The sequence continues at coordinate 17,815 of NZ_JBDJAV010000011.1, forward strand.
CGCCGACCTGTCCTCGATCGGCAGCTCCGGCACCACCACGTCGTGGCCGCGGCTGGCCAGCTCAGGGACCAGAAGATGCCAGTCCCAGGCGCTGCCCCCGCCGCCATGGATCAGAACAAAAGTCGCCATGCCCCGAAGCCTCACACACGGGCACGACAGCTAGCCACGCGGCCCGGTTCGCCACACCCGGTCAGCCTCCGAAGACCTCACGATGCGCGCCGCGCCTCCAGCGCTGTCCCCGCATCGACCGCACCTGTCGCGGGCACGGGCGTGCCGCTTCCGGGTGCCGGTGCCGTCGTCGAGATGCCGGATCAGGTAGGTGATGATCTCCATGGCCTCGAAGAAGCCGTGCAGCGACGACATCGGCACCCGCCCGTGCCCGCGACCTGGCGGTCCAGGATGCGGATCAGCAGGGACAGCGCCTGGTCCCAGGCTCGGTCGTCGCCGACGACTGCGAGGCCGTGCATCGCATGGTGCCGTACCGGTCGTCCGCCCGGTCGCCGTCGGACCGGGGTGAGGGCGAGCAGGGGTCCGATGGTGTCGATGACCGGATGCCCGACACAGCGGCCGAGCTGGCGCATGGTCAGGTTCGTGCGCCAGATCCGGGTTCGGCGTCCTCAACATCGACGAAGTTGAGGTTCGTTCCGCCAGTGCGGGCACCCGGAACGGACAGCAAGCTTGCTTGGGGTTGGCGCCCCTCGTCAAACATGGGCGAAGTAGCCGCGCCAGCTTCGGTCCCGATGATGGGTGCGGTAACCCAATGAACCTTTTTCAACCTGTACCGCGCTGCGCTTACGCACCGCGTCCGGCCTTGCCGTCGGACCGCAAGGGAAGGTTGAAAAAGGGTAACTGATCAGGTTGTTTAGGCCCTGGTAGGTGACTGATCTCGGGTCGGCCGGATGCTTGGGGGTTGAGGCGGCGTGCGCGTTTGTAACCAGGTGGAAGCCGGCTGTTGCCGACCGGTCAGTTGCCGCGACACGCAGACGCCGGCTGCCCGAGGATGTTGGTGCGGCTGGGGCCAACGTAACATCACGACCGGATCAGTACCTGTGTCCCGAGCCGTTGGCACCGCTTGGAAGACACTATCGCTGAGCGTGTTGGAAGGATCATGATGTGATGACGGTTGCCCAGGTACAGGTCAATCTGTTCTGCGCTGATGTGGACGGATGCTTGTCCTTCTACACTCGGCTGGGACTGGTGGAGGCTTTCCGGGCGCCGAGCGTCGGCCCGGTCGAGCATGTCGAGGTCGAGGCTGCTGGTATCCGGATAGGGCTTACGTCGGCACAGGTCGCCAACGCTCTTGTCGGTCTTGGGGTGGCGGCTGTTGGTAGCCCGTCGACCGAGCTTGTGTTGTGGGGCCAGGACGTCGACGTGTCCTACGAGCGGGCGATGCGGGCGGGGGCGACGAGCGTGGTCGCGCCGATGGACTCGCCTGATGGACGGCTGCGTTACGCGTGGGTCCGCGATCCCGACGGTCACCAGGTGAAGTTCGTGCAGAAACGCTGAGCTTGGACGGCTGCGGGTAGCCACGGGTCAGCGGCGGTCAGGCGGGTGAGGGCGTCGAGCAGGTTGAGGCCGTGTTTGGCTGCGGTGGCCAGGTACGAGCGGATAGTGCAGAACTGTTGTGCGCCGGTGAGGGTGCGAAGGCAGCCGGAGATCTTCTGCCGGAGTTTGACCATGCGGATCTCGCGCTCTGCGGCGTTGTTGTCGAACGGCACCCGGTGCGGGTCATGGGCGAATCGTAGGTAGTCATCGATGCGGGCGTGCATGCGTCTGGCCAGTGCGTGCAGCTTCCTGCCGGTCTTCGTGCTCTGCCCGGCGTGGTCTTTGATACCGATCAGGGCGGCGTGGCGGAACCGGTCGGTCTGCTCGGCCAGTGCTTGCGGGTCCACCGTGGCCTGGCCGGCGGCGACGGCAGCATCAGCGGCCTGCTTGAGTGTGACGAGGGCGTCGATGCCCTGCCCGGCCCAGGCCGCCGCGGGCTCGGCCTCGGCGGCGGCGACCAACTCGCGGATCAGATGGGTACAGCACAGACTGTGGGTGGCGGTGGTGTAGCAGTCGTAGGGTGCCCATGCGTCGTGGACCGCGATGCCGGTGAACCCCGGTAGCACCCCACCGGCGTCCATCGCTTGGGTGCCGCGCTTGGGGTGTACGTAGACCAGGGTGTACTTGTCGGTGGACGCCGAGTGCACCCAGTGCAGCTTGCCGTCCACGCGCAGCCCCGTTTCGTCGAAGTGCACCAACGGCGAGTCGGCCAAGGCTTGGCGGACGAAGCCGAGGAAGTCGCCCTCCAGACGTCGGGCGGCCCGCCCGGTCAACCCGGCCACGCTGCCCTGACTGACCGGCACACCGAACAGGTCGCCGATCGCCTGGGCGACCCGCTTCTGCGCCCCGAACTGGGCGACCATCAGGTACACCACGATCGCGGCCAGCCGGGGCCCGTACTGCACCGGCGCGTCCACCCCGGCCGGCGCCGCACCCATGGTCTGCTGCCCACACCCACACCGGCGGGTCACCAGCCGATGTTCGGTAACCCGTGCACCCACCGGCGGGATCTCGAACACCTGCCGGCGCACCACCGCGACCTCACCAGCGCCGGCCAGACCATCCCCGCACGAACAGCACAAACGCGGTTCGTGGCGCACCACCACATCCGGCTCATCGACCTGCCGCAGCGTACGACCCTCATGGCCGGGCTGCCCACCCGGCTTACGCCCCGACCGGCCGCGCAGCGACTTCGGAGCCGGCTTGCCCAGCCCTTCCGACGACGGCGGACGATGCGAGTTCCGCGGATTCTGCCCCAACCGCCGACGCAGTTCCGCGTTCTCCTCCACCAGCCGCGCGTTCTCCGCCTCCAACGCCTCAACCCGCCGGCCCGCCTCGGCCAACGCCGTCTCCACCATCGCGAGCCGCTCAACCGGCTCCACTATGGACGGCGTTCCAGACACCGAACCATCCTCAACTGCCCAACAGCCCGATCAAGCCGCCACGCCGAGCACCACCTGATCAGTTACGAAAAAGGTTCAATCATGCGGATTCGCGCAGTACCAATCTCGTGGGAAGGATAAGGGACGCGGTTTCCCGGCCCGCGATCAATTCGATGAGTACTCGGGTCATTTCCTTTCCCAAGGACTGAATCGATTGGTGAACCGTGGTCAATGGTGGATCGGTTCGTTCGGCTATTCCTAGATTGTCGAAGCCCACGACCGCCACGTCCGCCGGTACGGACCGACCGGCCTCGCTCAGCACGCGCAGGGCCCCGGCCGCCATGTTGTCGCTGGCAGCGAACACGGCGTCAAGACCCGGATGGTTGTCGAGCAACGTTGTCATCGCCGCGGCGCCACTGGCCTCGGTGAAGTCACCTTCCGCCATGCCGTACGGGGTCAGACCCGCCATGATCATCGCCTCGCGGTAACCGCGGTAGCGGGCTGCGCCGGCCTCAGTGTCCATCTCGCCTGTGACGGTGACAATACGGGTTCGACCGAGGCTGATGAGATGCTCAGTAGCGAGCCGTGCCCCACCGAGGTTGTCGGAGTCGACGTACCACTGCGGCTTGAAATGCAACGGCCGACCGCCGTACACGGCCGGCAGGCCGGCTCGGCGCACAATGTGGGTCAGCGGGTCGTCTCCGCGTAGGGCCATCAACATGATGCCGTCGACGCCCCGCGTGTTCAGCAGGTTCGTGAGCCGGGAACGGCCCCGACCGGAACTGGCCAGACACAACAACAGGTGTAAGTCGGTGTCCTCGAGCGCCGAGGAGACACCGACGATGACCTGACCGAAGAACGGATCGGCGAACAGCTCAGGATCGTCGTGGGGGATGGCGAGGGCGACGATTCCGGTCTGTTGGGTGGCCAGGGCACGAGCAGTGCGGTTGGGCAGGTACCCCAGTTCCTTGATGGCCCTCTCGACGGCGTCGCGCGTGGCGCGACTGACGTGCGGCGCCTTGTTGAGGACCCGAGACGCGGCAGAGCGTGACACACCGGCGCGCGCGGCCACCTCATCGAGCGTGGGCTGACGCCGAGTCGTGTCTGTTTCCATCTCGATGCCGCGTCCTTCCTGCCTAACGTCGGGGACAGGCCGGCGACGAAGGCACCCGGCGTGGCTCGCTCGGCGCCAACCCGGCTACCGGCGGTGCTGACGTCGCTGGTAGATGGTATCGGCCTCCGACGACCATGGTCGATACGGTCATGCCAGGAACCACGCACCAACATGCGATGCGCTGCCAGGGCCATGGGCATCTTCGAGTAGCCGGACCTTGGTAGATCCTTCCCGTAGCTCCTCGCCACGCGGTGGAAGCGCACACGAACCTTGGTCCGCGCTCGCGCGCCGTCGCGCCGCCCGAGTCGGAGAGTGAACCAGCGTCACGGCCTGGAAGCGGTTCCAGTCTTTTCCCCGCGAGGACCATGCGCCAGAACCGTTGACTCGGGGAGCAACCTTGACTTTCGCTCGTCGGATGCTCACCATTAGATCGATGTGACTGGATGGAATCATGCTGGAAGCGCTTCCAGCAAGACTCCAGCCTTGGGTCCGTGGGAGTTCACCAGCGCCTCAACGCGGGACGTCACAGAGCACCGACCGCAGCGCGGTGATCAGACAGGTGGAGGTCGATCCGTCAGCTTCGGAATCACCCGGACGTCCACTCAGAGCGCTTCCCCGCGCCGGCTGCGTGATGGCGACGCGGTAGGGAGCGGATGAGGCGAACGTGTTCTGACCCACCACGGCACCGTCGCTGGCGGTCCCGAGGTTGACGGAACCGCGGGTCCAGGCACCCAGCACCAGTTCATGTCGATGCACTTCTCAACGCGTTAGGAGACTCGCAATGAAACGACCCGCCCGTCCGCTGCTCGCGCTTGCGGCCGCGCTGACAGTGGCGGTCCCGGCGATCCTGTTCGGCTCGTCGGCCGCCCACGCCGATCCGATCAGCCAGACCAGCGGCTTCTACGTCAATCCCCAATCCAGCCCCGCGTCATGGGTCGCCGCCAACCCTGGCGACGGACGCGCCAACGCGATCAGAACCGAGATCGCCCAAAAACCGATGGCCTCCTGGTTCGGCAACTGGAGTGGCGACATCACCGCTGCAGTCGGCAACTACGTCGCAGCTGCGGACGCCGTCGACAAACTTCCCCTGCTCGTGGCCTACAACCTCCCCGCCAGAGACGCCTGCGGCGGACACTCCGGTGGTGGTGCCGGAAGCGTCGCCGCCTACGACGCATGGATCGCAGCCTTCGCCAGCGCTATCGGCAACCGGCCCGCTGTAGTGGTCCTCGAACCAGACTCACTGGGCGACTTCAACTGCATGACCCAGGCGCAGATCAACGACCGCGTCGGCATGCTCGCCCGCGCCGCCAACCAGTTCCGGTCCAAGGCGCCCAACACATGGGCCTACCTCGACGCCGGCAATCCCGGCTGGGTCGACGCTCGGACGATGGCGCAACGCCTCAACATGGCCGGCGTCGCCAACGCCCACGGTTTCGCGCTCAACGTATCCAACTACTTCACCACCGGCGAGAACACCAACTACGGCAACGCGGTTGTCTCCACGCTGCGTAACGACTTCGGATACACCAAGCCCTACGTGATCGACACCAGCCGCAACGGCAACGGCTCCAACGGTCAGTGGTGCAACCCGGCCGGCCGCAGGATCGGCACGCCGACCCAGATCGGAGGCGGTGCCGAGATGCTGCTGTGGCTCAAGACACCGGGAGAGTCCGACGGCAATTGCGGGGTCGGAGCCGGATCCAGCGCCGGGCAATTCCTGCCCGAGGTGGCCTATAAAATGATCTTCGGATATTGAGCTGGCTCCGCACGACGATCACCAAGTGAGCCGGTTCGCCCGGTGCAGACAAGCGAAGTGCCCCTCCCGCAAGAGGAACTGACGGCACCGGCTCACCGAAACTCTTGCGGGAGGGGCACTTCACAGGTGGGGCACTGACAGCTGGGTGGAACACCTGCTGAAGACTCGACTCCCGCACAAGCATCACCAATGAACCTTTTTCAACCTGAACCGCGCGGCGCGTGCGCCCCGACCTCCCCTTGGGGTTGAAAAAGGTTCAATCGCCGTTCAGGTACTACATCCGACCGAAAACGGCCAAGATCAGCTATCCGGAACTGCCGAGCACAGTGCGTGTGATCATGGCGAGGTCCAAGCTTGGCCTCGCGCGCCGATGGCCCGGGTACTGCACCGGCAGTCGGGTGGTCAGCCGGCGTAGCGGGGCTCGCTGAGCCGGCTGCGGAATTCCGCGTGAGCGGTCTGGAAGACGTGGTTGAGCCGCTCGAGTTCGGACTCGGTCGGTTGTCGACGCAGCCCGACATCGATCTTGAAGTCGCCTTCTACGATCGCCACGTCGAGGCGGTCGAGCAGGTCGGCGGGAAGCCTGGTGATGACGAACTCGCGGAAAGCGTCGGCGATCGTGCCCGCCATGTCGCCGCACCCGCAGGTACGGCCATCCAGGACCGCACCGAGGTGGCTCCGGCCGATGATCGCGTCCGGGTGTACGGGATCCATGACGGTCAGGCCCTCCTCCAGGACCGTGCGGGCCTCCGACAGCCGTGCCTCGTGCTGGAGAAACAGACCGAGGGCGATGCAGGCCCTCCCGACCGTGTCGTGGTCGGCGCCGCGGCGCGCCTGGTTCACTGCCTCGGTCAGCCGTTGCTCCGCCGGGCCCACCTGGCCGGCCTCCTTCAGCGCGAGACCCCAGTTGCGCAGCACCTGACTCCGCAGCTCCGGACGACCGATGCGCTCCGCCCTCGCGTGCGCCGACGCGTACGTGCGCAGCGCCGCCACGGCATCGCCGGCTTCGTCCTGGGCCATCGCCAAGCCGAGCGCTGCCATCAGCGCCTCTTCCTGCCGGCCCTGGCGGTCGTATGAAGCGAGCACGCGCTCGATCGCATCAATCCGCCCCGCCTGGTCACCGAGATCACGGCCGAGGTTCGCCAGCGCGGACAAGGCGTTGAGCGTCGCCTGGTGGTCGACGCCGAGCCGCTCCTCCAAATCGGCGACCAGGGAGGTGAGCAGGGACTTGGACGCTGGATCGTCATGGTCCAGCATCTGGGTGACGGCCCGCCCGAGCTGCTCGACGACCTCGTCCGGCAGGTGGTGCAGGCCCGCGAAGAGCGGCTCGCCGCTGCCACCGGCATGCACAATCGCTGCTCGCAGCGCCAACGCGGAGGCCACCCGCTCGTGCCCGTTGCGCCACAGGTTGGCCACCGCCTCCTCGACGACCTGCCGGGCACCTGCCACATCGCCACGCTGCCGCAGCAGGTCCGCCAGCGGTTCGAGGCCGAACGCGTACCCGGCATGCTCGCGACCGTAGAAGGCGAGCCGCTCCTGAACGCCCTGGCGCAACTCCGTCTCCGCCTCGTCGAGTCGTCCGGCCATGCGGAGCGCCAAGCCCAGATTGAGTCGGTAGGTCAACTGGTCCTTGCGGGACTCGTGATCGCGCGGCGTCGCGGAGACGGCGCGGCGGTAGCACTCGATCGCGCGGTCGCGCTGATCGGTGTTGAGCAGCACATTGCCGAGGTCGCACTGGGCCGAGGCCCATTCCGGGCTGCCGTGACCGTGTTTGTCCGTGGCGGCCTGCAACTCGCGCGTCACGAGGTTCTCCGCGTCGCCCATACGACCCTCCCGCAACAGCGCGAAAGCCACCTCGACCGGAGTGAGGGATGTCGTCACGACCCGCAAGCTTAGGCCCGTCCTACCGACGTTCGCACCCTGGGAACACCTTGAGCGACGCCCCGCCCAGTCCGATCAACCAACCATGATCGGCCATCCGCATCTGGCACCCCTCGGTGTCGTCAAGCGGCCGCGGCAAGGGTTGTTCCAGGCTGGGGTGCGGCGGATCCGGGAAGTGACTTTCCGAAGTGTCGATCATGCGATTCGGGTCGGCCGCGCCGGATCGCAGAGTCGCCCCCACGAGTCCTCCGGGACCCGTCCCGAGCTGCTTCGCGTCGGCCACCATCTGCCGGTAGACGATGTCGGACAGCCGCCGCTTCAGCGCCCGTAGCCCGTTCATCGGGGTCTTGCCCGCAGCCAGTCCACGCCGGTAGTAGCGACGCCTTCGGTGTCACGGCGCGGCCTGGCCGATAGGGATGATCTGCGGCGCCCGGTTGATCCGCCGGGTACCGGCTTCGATCCTGTACGGAGTTCACACCAGCCTGGTATCGATCTGCCAGTTCGGCCGCGTCCCGGTGCTGGCCAGCGGCTTCAAGATTGTGGGACGCGGTCACGACGAGGCCGTGATTTTCTGGGCCGTTCGTGCCGGCAAGGTGTTGGCTGAGCTGCAACGTCGCGGCTGGACGGTGGTTGACGCCCGGCGAAGCGGGGGCGCCCTTGCCGTGCCGGGCGGTGGCCACCAGCCGCTGCCGCAGCCGTTGGAGGCGCTCGGCGAAACGCGCTACCCGGATCGCGCCGGCGATGTACCCGCGGGCGCCGGTGAGAGGTCGTTGCACCGAGGACCTCGCTTGCCGGGTACGCGCCATCAGGAGCGTCGAGGCCAGTCCGGCACCAGCCTTCGCCCCGCACTACCAGCGACGGACTGATGATCGGGATCGATTCCGTCAATCGATCAAGCATCATCGGAGCAGTAAGCAGGGACGACTGCGACTTTGTCGTCGTGCAGTACGTGTTGACCACTGCTGTGAACCTGGGGTCAGCAGACAGTCCATCGAGGTGTACGTGAACAGCTCGCGCGTCAGCCTCGACAGACTCGGCGTGCTTCCTAGACCACGGCGCGGGCAGCCGCCCTCGATCGAGGCAACTGGGCATGCTGGGCCGAACAGGCGTACGATGGGGTCATCCCGGAAGCGACGACATCCCAGCCTTGAGGTGCCCGCCATACCGGCCCACCCCCCAGAGGGGGATGTCGTGTCCAACCATCTCCGCACCACCCGAGGCGCGCCGATCGATTCGGCCACCACGGCATCGCCGAAGCCCTCGGCCGCACGGTCGACGACCCGGGTACCACACACCCGCACCGGCGCCGCCTGGTTCGGGATCTGCGCCGCCGCGCTCATCTGCGTGGTGCTCATCGTCTTCATGCTGCAGAACACCCGCAGCGTCGAGGTCACCTTCCTGTGGATGCAGGGCACTCTGCCGTTGGCCCTGGCCCTGCTGATCGCCGGTGTCGGCGTCGCGATCCTGACCATGGTGGTTGGCGCCGCCCGCATCACCCAACTGCGCAGACTGTCCCGCCGCCAGCGTCACTGATCTGCGCCCTGGAGCTGGCCGTACGACGAGCCTGGGCGCGAAGATCCGGCTGCGGTTGCGCAACCGCGCCTTCCGCGACCCCGCCGCCAAGCTCGACGCCCCGGCCTGCCATTCTCCCGACTGCAGCCCTTCGCCGGATCCCTTGCGGCGACGGGCAGAAGGAACCTGCCATGACACACGCCACTGCTACCAGCCGCGCGACGACGATCTCGCCAACGCCGCCATCGACTCCACGACTGCGGATGGAACCCACCGGCTCCCGCCGTACCCTCCTGGACGGCGGTTGGTGGCCCCGCTCGACCGACCCGGTCGCGGAACTGCCGGGTCTCGTCCTGGCCATCGACAAACTTCGCGGACCCGTCACCAGGCTCGTCCTCGCCGCCGACGGCTGGGACACCCACCCCCGCCGGCTGGGGTTGGCCGACCGGGTCCTCCGGCTGGGCTACTTCAGCAGCCAGCCCATCAGCCTGATCACCGCGCTGTGCGCCAACGGCGACCGCGTCGACCTGCTGATCGTCCCGCCGGAGACCGCGAGCGACACCGCCGACGCGGCGATGGTCCTCGCCGCCGTCACCAGCAACCAGGTGCACCCCCAACACATCCTGCTCGCCGTCACCACGTCCACTCCCGCTGCGGTCGATGACGCTCCCGCAGCCGTCTGGGAGGACGAAGGCGGTCAGCCAGGTCTCACGCCGCCCCGGGCCTTGTCGGACGCACGGTAAGGCGGCATCGTCCCACCGGCGGTGCGGGCAGACCACGGTGGGGCGGGGTTTTCGGTACCTCGCGTACCCGGCGGCACCAGACGGCGGCGTACGGCGAGGTTCCTGAGGAGGACGTTGTCCTTGCACTCTCGGGCGGCGAGTGCTACACCGTAGCTAGCACTCGCCCTTCGTGAGTGCCAGCCGAATGGGATGAGCCCTTTGTGGGCGTGCGCGATGTGTTCGTCGCAGGTCGGTCCGAGCAGTGCTGAATGTCGGCACGACGAGTAGAGGACGACACAGATGGCCAAGTTGATCGTATTCGGTGAGGACGCCCGTCGCGGCCTCGAACGCGGCATGAACATGCTCGCCGACACGGTAAAGGTGACGCTCGGCCCCAAGGGCCGCAATGTCGTGCTGGGTAGCGGATGGGGTGCGCCGACCATCACCAACGACGGCGTGAGCATCGCTAAGGAGATCGAACTCGACGACCCGTACGAGAAGCTCGGTGCGGAGTTGGTCAAGGAGGTCGCGAAGAAGACCGACGACGTGGCCGGGGACGGCACGACGACGGCCACCGTCCTGGCCCAGGCGCTGGTGCGGGAAGGACTGCGCAACGTGGCCGCCGGGGCGAACCCGGTCGCACTCAAGCGCGGCATCGAGCAGGCCGTGGTCGCGGTGACCGAGGCGCTGCGCCACCAGGCCCAGGAGGTCGAGACCAGGGAGCAGATCGCGGCCACGGCGTCCATCTCCGCCGCCGACCCCGTTGTCGGTGAACTCATCGCCGAAGCGATGGACAAGGTCGGCAAGGAAGGCGTGATCACCGTCGAGGAGGGCAACACCTTCGGCCTGGAGCTGGAGTTCACCGAGGGCATCCGCTTCGACAAGGGCTGCATCTCGCCCTACTTCGTCACCGACACGGAACGGATGGAAGCCGTTCTCGACGACCCGTACCTGCTCATCGTCGAGAACAAGATCTCGAACCTGACCGACCTCCTCCCGATCCTGGAACAGGTCATGCATGCGGGCAAGCCGCTGGCCATCATCGCCGAGGACGTCGAGGCGGAGGCCCTCGCCACCCTTGTCGTGAACACGGTCCGCGGCACCCTCACCTCGGTGGCAGTCAAGGCGCCCGGCTTCGGTGACCGCCGCACGGCCATGCTGGCCGACCTCGCCGTCCTCACCGGCGCTCAGGTCGTCAGCGACACCGTCGGTCACACGTTGGGAAACGTGACCCTCGACATGCTCGGCCGGGCCCGCAGGGTGGTCGCCACCCTGGACGAGACCACCGTCATCGACGGCGCGGGTGACCTGGGCCAGATCGCCGGGCGCGTCGCGCAGCTCCGCTCCGAGATCCAGCACAGCGACTCCGACTACGACCGGGAGAAGCTACAGGAACGGCTGGCCGCATTGGCCGGCGGCATCGCGGTGATCAAGGTCGGTGCGGCCACCGAGGTGGAACTCAGGGAGCGTAAGCACCGCATCGAGGACGCCGTCCGCAACGCCAGGGCCGCCATCGAAGAGGGCCTGCTCCCCGGCGGTGGTGTGGCGTTGGCCAACGCCGCGGGCACGGCGTTCGACAAGCTCGACCTGGCCGGTGACGAGGCCACCGGCGCGAACATCGTACGGGTCGCGCTCACCGCGCCGCTCAGGCAGATCGCCGACAACGCCGGCCATGAGGGAGCAGTGGTGGCAGAGAGGGTCAAGTCACTTCCGCCCGGCCAGGGCCTCGACGCCGCCACGGGCGAGTATGTCGACATGATCAAAGCGGGCATCGTCGAACCTGCCAAGGTGACCCGTTCCGCATTGCAGAACGCTGCGTCGATTGCCGCGCTGTTCCTGAGCACCGAGGTACTCATCGTCGACAAGCCGTAGCCGGCCGGGCGCCGGGTCGGCGGTCAGCCGCGACCTCGGGTCTGGCACCGACCGGGCCGGTCAGCACGGCCCCGGCCGCACTGACCGACCCGGGCAGGGGATGAAGCAGATCGACCCGGCCGTCTCCGGACGACCGGGTCGATCTGGGCTCAGGCGGTGACGGTGAGCTGGTTCTTGACGCTGGTGACGCCGGCACCCGACCACGCCACGTTCTCGGCCTGACGGCGTTCGGCGCACGAGCGCACGGCCCCCCGCAGCGTTACCTCGGTGCCGTTGACCTCCGCCTCGACCTGCTCGGCGTCGAGCTGGGCGTTGCGCCGGATCGCCGAGCCGATCGCCGCTTTCAGGTCGTCGGACGCCGATGCGGTCGCCATCAGCCTGATCGTGTTGCTGACCGCCGTGACGCCCTTGAGATACATGACCGCGCGTGCGGCGGCCTCCCGCTCGTAGTGGCGGGTGACGGTGCCGGAGAGGGTTACCACACGATTGCGGACCTCGACCGTAACTGCGTCGGAGGGTACGTCGACCGCCCAGCCGAGCATCTGGTTCGCCGCCTCGGCGATGTCGCTGTCCCTGGCGCCGAACGCGCCCGGGTCGCGGACCACGATGTCGACGGTGACGGCCTGAACACCGGCCACCCGCATGGCCGCCCGTTTCGCCGTATGCCGCTCGGGCAGCGTGCCCACGTCGCCGGAGAGTGTGACCACGCCGGCGTTCGCCAGCACCACGAGATGCGCGGCGTCGATGCTGGAATCGAAAGTCAGTTCGTTGGTGACGTTGGTCCGCAGGTCCTTGTCACTTACCTGGACGGTCTGTGTCATGGGCCAACCCTGACCCTCCGGCCGCCAATATGCCAGCGCATTTGGTGCATATTCAAATATATCTTGAGCTTGATTCTCAACTGCCGGCTTTTAACATGCTATGCAGACCTTTTCTGGTGTCATCGGTTGTCACCTGAGTGCCTGACGGCGACGCTGTCCGAAGCGCCGTGCGCCGGCGGGTGGCCGGCATCCTGGGGTAGATAAGGGCGGGCACGGTCACCAGCAGTACCCCGAACGCCGTGGCCATCAGCAGCGCGATGCCCATGGGGAGCCGCCCGTGCGCCCCCAGGAAATGTACGTCGGTCGCCGGCCGGAGAAAGGACCGCCGAGTGGTTGCGTCCGGAGCGTCCCGGAATACGCGCCCGGGCGAGGTGTCGTCCCGCCGGAGGTGGTGGATTCGCGGGCCGGCCGCGGCGGGAGTACGGGGGCGTGTCGGGCACTCCGCCGTCCTCGGGTGAACGCGAACCGCCGATCCGGGCGCGTCGGGGCGTAGCCTTCGGGCTTACCCGGGCTGACGCGTTCGCTCCGCTCCGGCCCGCTCCGGCACCTTCCGGCGCTTCGAGACCGGCGTGGAGGCTGATCGGGAACGGCCGACGGACGTCGAGGGCCGCCACGATCAGGCTCCAGGCCAGCGGGCGGGTGCCGTCGGCGATCGTTCGGGTGCGATCGGAGACCAGAACCTACGGCGACCCGGCTGAATTCGTACGCGAGGAGAAGCGGATGGCGATCGACAACGACAGGACCGTCGATGTGTTGCGTGGTCGTGGTCACCAGGTCAGGGCTGACTGGATCGACCGCGAACTGCCGAACCGGGTCGACGGCGTCTGTCCCGCGGGCCCACTGCCGACCGGCCTCGACCCCGCCGTCCTGGCCGATCGCGCATCGCGGTGAGGGTGGCCATGCTGGGACCGGTGGCGTGGCGCACGCCCCCACACCATTACGGGCCGTGGGAGCAGGTGACCGGCCTGCTCGCCGATGGTCTGGTTGCCCGGGGTGTGGATGTGACGCTGTTCGCCACGTTGGACTCGGTCACCTCGGCCCGGTTGGACGGAGTGTGTCCGCGGGGGTACGCGGACGATCCGGCCGTGGACGGGCGGGTGGCGGAGGCGATGCACGTCGCGCACGCGCTGGCGCGGTCCGCCGAGTTCGACCTGGTGCACAACCACCTCGACTGGCTGCCGCTGGCCTTTGCCGCGCACTGCCACGCCCCGCTGGTCACCACCATCCACGGTTTCTCGGATTCGGGGATCCTGCCCGCGTACGCGAGGGCCGGGTCGGCCTACGTGTCCATCTCCGACGCCGACCGGGTCGCCGCGCTCGACTATGTCGCCACCGTGTACCACGGAATCGATCTCGACGGGTTGCCGTTCGCGCCCGACGGGGGACCAGGACTGATCGTGTTCGGCCGGATCCACCCCGACAAGGGCACCCACGTCGCGATCGAGATCGCGCGGCGGGCCGGCCGGCCGCTGGCCATCTGCGGGATAGTCCAGGACGAGCGGTACTTCGCCGAAGAGGTGGCCCCGCACATCGATGGCGAGCGCGTCGTCTTCCACGGCCCGGTCGGCCCGCGTCGCCGCGGTGAACTCCTCGGCGCCAGTGCGGCGCTGCTGCACCCGATCGCCTTCGACGAGCCGTTCGGCCTGTCGGTGGTGGAGTCGATGGCGTGCGGCACACCGGTGGTGGCATACCGGCGCGGAGCGATGCCGGAGGTCGTCGACGAGGGTGTGACGGGTTTCCTGGTGCACGCCGTCGAGCAGGCCGTCGCGGCCGTCGCCCGGATCGCGACCATCGACCGGTTCGGCTGCCGGACCCGTGCCCGGCAGCGGTTCGACCCCGACCGCATGGTGACCGACTACCTGCGCGTGTACCGCGACGTCGTCCGCTGACCGGATCGGTGCCGTCCGCTGACGGGTCGATGCTGATAGTGTCGACCCGCCGATGGCTTTTCGAGGGTCCGGCGTAGGTCCGCGATCGGCCAGACCCCGCGTGAGGCGGTGGCTCCCCGCGGACCCGTCCCGCCCGTCACACACGCTGGCCGGGTGGGCGCCACGATCGCGTGAGGTCCGTAGCCGCTCGCGCGGTTGCGGCCGACAACCGAAAGGCGCGGCAGATGGCCCGCAGCTACGGTTTTCTCAGCACCCATCCACCGACCCAGTGCGGATTGGCCACCTTCAACGCGGCCTTGGCCGCCCATCTCGCCGCGGACGGACCGCCGGACGGCGTTGTCCGCATCATCGCCGCCGGCGAGGAGCCCGCCGCTCCGGCAACGCGGACCACCGCGCACGCGGGACCGTTCGGCCCGGAGGTCGTGCATGACTGGTCGACGCGGACCGTCGCCGGTTGGCGGGACGCCGCCGCGGCCCTCGACCGCTACGACATCGCCGTCGTCCAACACGAGTACGGCATCTACCCCGGACCCGACGGCGAGGATGTCCTGCCGCTGCTGCGCCGGCTCACGGTACCGAGCATCGTGGTCCTGCACACCGTGCTCGCGCATCCGACCGCCGGGCAGAAGGCGGTGCTGGAGCAACTCGTGGACGCGGCAACCGCGGTCGTCACCATGACCGACACCGCCCGCGACCGGTTGCTTGTCGGCTACACCGTCGAGGCCGGCAAGGTCACGGTGATCCCGCACGGCGCGGCCGAGCACACCGCACCGGCCGTCGAACCGCGCCAGCGCCCCCACCTGCTCACCTGGGGACTACTCGGCCCCGGTAAGGGAATCGAGTGGGCGTTGCGGGCCCTCGCCCGGCTCCGCGACCTCCGCCCGATGCCCAGCTACACGGTCGCGGGCCGGACCCACCCGAAGGTGCTCGAGCACGAGGGCGAGGCGTACCGGGCGGACCTGCACCGCCTGGGCGCGATCCTGGGTGTCTCGCACGCCGTCGACTACCAGCCGGTCTACCACGAAGAGAGCGCGCTGAGCCGGTTGATCCGCTCCGCCGACGCCGTCGTGCTGCCCTACGACTCTCGCGAACAGGTCACCTCCGGCGTACTCGTCGCGGCGGTCGCCGCCGGAGTCCCCGTCGTCGCGACGCCCTTCCCGCACGCCGTCGAGCTGCTCACCGACGGCCCCGGTCTGCTTGTGCCCCACCGGGATCCGGCGGCACTGGCCGCCGCCATCCGGCGGATCCTGACCGAACCCGGTCTGGCCACCAGCCTCGCCGATCGCACCCGCACCAGGACGTCGACACTCCGATGGCCCGCGGTGGCGGCCCGCTACCACACCCTCGCCGAGCGGCTCCTCGCCGACAGAGTCCGCACCGGGGGCGCACCTGCCGTGACCGCCGCGCCGGCATGACCACACCCGCGTCCCGCGTGCCTGTGCCCGCGCCCAGTTTCGCGCACCTGGCCCGGCTGACCGACGACACCGGCCTGTTCGAACATGCCCGGAATGCCACCGTACGCCGCGAGCACGGCTACTGCACCGACGACGTCGCCCGTGGCCTGGTCGTCACCAGCCGCGAACCCGACCCGCCCGACGCCGTGCGGCAACTCGCCGAGTGCTACCTGACCTTCCTCACCCACGCCCAGGACGACAGCGGCGCCTTCCACAACCGGCTCGGTCACGATCGACGCTGGACCGACGAGCCCGGTCTCGGCGACTGGTGGGGGCGGGCGGTGTGGGGGCTGGGCACCGCCGCCGCGCGCAGCCGCGCCCCGTGGATCCGCGACGAGGCCCTCGTCGCCTTCACGCTCAGTGCCGGTCGGCGATCGCCCGCGCCGCACGCGATGGCCTTCGCCGGCCTCGGTGCCGCCGAGGTACTGCACGGACAGCCGGACAACCGGATCGCGGCCGACCTGCTGGTCGACGCCGCCCTCGCCGTCGGCGTCCCGACCGGGGACCCGGACTGGCCATGGCCGCAGCAGCGGCTGACCTACGCCAGCGCCGCTCTCGCGGAGGTCGTCATCGCCGCCGCTGACCTGCGCGGCGACACCAGGCTGCTCGCCGCCGGACTGCGGATGCTGGCCTGGCTGCGCGACATCCAGTTCGCCAATGGTGTGCTGTCGGTCATCCCGGTCGCCGGCTGGCAGCGCCATGCTCCACGAGCCCGGCACGACCAGCAGCCGATCGAGGTCGCCGCCCTCGCCGACGCGTGCGTCACCGCCGCCGCCGTCACGGGCGACTCCGTCTGGGGAACCGGGGTAGGCCAGGCCGTCGCCTGGTTCCTCGGCGCCAACGACGGCGGCACGGCCATGTGGGACCCGGCGACCGGCGGTGGCTACGACGGCCTCACCCCGGATGGCCCCAACCTCAACCAGGGCGCGGAATCGACCCTCGCGCTCATCTCCACCCTGCAGCACGGCCGGCGGTGGTCATGACCGTGCAGGCTGTGCAGCCACCAGTCCCGCCACGGACCCGGTCGGCAGCTTCCGGCTCGGACTGCCGGCGCGAGCCGACATGACCGGGCCGGACCTGGCCACCCGGCTGGACCTCACCCTCAACCCCGACCCGGCCCGGGTCGTCGTCAAACTCTTCGTCCCCGGCGAGGACGCGGCCCTGGTACGCACTCGCGCCTCCGCGATCATCGAACGCATCGCCCGGCTCGACGACGACGAAGCCACCCGCCTGCTCCAGCAGACCCTGCAGCGCTTCGGCGGCCGGCACCACGATCTGGAAACCACCTTCCGGCACCACCACGACCTGGTCCACCACCGAGTTCCCCGGACCAGCGAGCTGTCACCCACGGCCCGCCTGCTCGTCGGCGCATACTTCAGCCACGAGTACGCCGTGGAGGCCGCCGCCCTGTGCAACCCGTCCATGGTGCCGCATCCGGATCAGACCGGCCTGGACCCCGACCAGTTACGTGTCGCGGTCAGCCTGCGGCAGATCGGCGAGGGACACCTGTCGTCGATCGGCTTCGCTACCGCCGTACTCGGACCCGGGCACCGCCTCACTGTCACCGACCGGTCAGGCCCGCTGGTCACCGGCCGTCGCATCAGCGCCCGTCACCGCAGGGACCTGCTCGCCGCCGGACTCGCCGAGGAAGGCTGGGACAACGAAGTCTCCGCCACCGTGCTGGGACGCCTGCCCGAACGTTTCGACGACCACACCTTCGAACAGGTGCTGACCAGCCTTCCCACCGACCTGCTCACCCGTACCACCAGCCAGCGCACCCTCGAGCAACTGCGCCGTACCGCCTCGGCCAGCTACGCCGTGACCTTTCCCGCCGACGTCCCGCTCCAACGACGGATCCTCTGGCCGGCCGCCCCCGCCGAGAACAACGGCATGGAGGACGCCCGCTTCGTCAGAATTACCGGCGACGACGGCGAACCGGCCTACCATGCCACCTACACCGCCTACGACGGCCGACGCGTCGCCGCCCGCATGCTCAGCAGCGACGATCTTCGCCACTTCCAGGTGACGCCGATGCGCGGGCCGGCGTCCCACAACAAGGGCATCGCACTGTTCCCCCGCCCGATCGCCGGCCGTCACCTCGCGCTGTGCCGCTCCGACGGCGAAACCATCGGCCTGACCCGCCTTGACAGAGCCAACCTGTGGCAGCCTCCGGTGCCGTTGCACGCTCCGCATCGCGGCTGGGAACTGATCCAGGTCGGCAACTGTGGATCGCCCATCGAAACCGAAGCCGGTTGGCTGGTACTCACCCACGGAGTCGGCCCGATGCGCCGGTACGCCATCGGCGCTCTCCTGCTCGACCTGCACCGGCCCGACCGGGTCCTCGCCGAACTACCCGGCGTACTCCTCGCTCCCGACGGCACCGAACGCGACGGATACGTGCCCAACGTCGTCTACTCGTGTGGCGGCCTGCTGCACGCCGGCACCCTGTGGCTACCGTACGGGGCCAACGATGCCCGGGTCCGGTTCGCCGTCGTCTCCCTCACCGCCCTGATGGCGGCGATGGACGACGTACCCGCACGGTAGAGCGACGCGGGACAGCGGTTCCGGCATCACCTCGGCGACCGGGCCGCTCGAACCCGATACTCGGGTCCGGCGCCCCGGCATCGATGACACCTGCCTTCCGGTACCCGCGAAGCCACCAGCGTGGATCCTCGCGTCGAGGCTGCCCCAAGACACGAAACCTCCTCCCCACCGTCGGTGAGTCCGCGGCGGTGACACCCCGCCTACGCTGGGATCGAAGGAGGCGTCCTGGCAGCTTATGATGTCGCTTGAGGGTATGCGGGCGGTGGAGAATCGACGCCGATGCGGGTCGACGATGCTCCGATCGTCGACCGGATCCGGCATCCCGTGACGACCGACCCGGCGGTGGGATTGGCGCGCCGCGTCGAGGGGCCGCAACGAGCGACCCTGTTGGAACTGTTCCTCGATCTGGTGTTCGTCGCCGCGCTCGCCCTGACCTCGCAGAAGCTGGCCACCGACATGACCTGGGCCGGCGTCTTCCAGACCCTGCTACTGCTGCTGGCGATCTGGTGGGTCTGGTCGATCACCGCCCTGACCACCGACCTCTACCTGCCGCAGCGGCCACCGATCTTCCTGATGACCATCTCGGTCATGTTCGGCACCATGCTGATGGTCGCCGCGCTGCCCGCGGCGTTCAGCCGTGACGGATTGGTCTTCGCGGGCGGGTACGTGGCCATCCACCTTGGCCGCAGCCTCTTCCTGACTCCCGCGCTGCGGAGTCGGCAGGCACGTCGGCACGCCGCGCGGTTCCTGTTCTGGTTCTCCGTCTCGGCCGTGCCATGGCTGTTCGGAGCCATCGTGACGGGCACCGCGCGTGGCGCGCTGTGGACGGCAGCACTCGCCCTGGACTACGGGGCGGCCTGGCTCCGCTACCCCACCCCCTGGCTCGGGCGGGTCCCCAGGTCGCAGTACAGAATCGCGGCTGAACACCTGGCCGAGCGCTACCAGCAGTTCTTCACCCTCGCGCTCGGCGATCTCATCCTGGTCACCACCCTCACGTACGCCGGCTCCGGGTTCGCGGTCGACCGAACCGCCGCTTTCGTGGTCGCGTTCGCCACCACGGTGCTGCTGTGGCAGATCTACGTCCAACGCGCCGGAGCCCTGCTCCAGGCCGCCATCGAGTCCTCCCGTGACCCGGGGCGGCTCATGCGGTCGGCCCCCTACACCCACCTGTTCATGGTGGCCGGCGTGGTCGCCTCCGCCGCCGGAGCCGAATCCGTCATCCGTCATCCCACCGGAGACACCACTTTCGGGCTCGTCGGCGTCGTTCTCGGCGGTCCCGCGTTGTTCCTGGCCGGCCGAGCCCGATTCGAGTACGAGGTATTCAGCCGGATATCCCCATCCCGACTGATCGCGCTACTCGTGCTCGCCGTCGCCGTACCCGCGATGATGCATGTACCACCGCTGGGAGTCGCCATTGTCGGTACCCTCGTCCTGGCCGGGATCGTCGCCACAGACCTCTTTCGCGCCCACGGTCGCCCACCCGAAGCGCCATCCCCCGCCCTCTAGGAAGCATGAAGCGGCCGGCTCCAGTTCCGCCTGGTAGTCGATCTCGTGGATCATCCTGTCGGGTGCCAAAACTAGATTCCGGCTGCTGACCTGCGGTTTCGAGGATTCGTTCAGGCGGCCCGGTGGTACTAGTGCGTGCCGTTGACGGCGTCGAGCGCGGTTGGCGGCCGTCCGGTATGGGGTCGGCGGCGGTGATCGTGTGCTCGCCGGCTTGCGGGTGCCGACCCGACCCGTTGACGTTGATCTTCTCGGTCATCGGGGAGGCCGCGCCGTACGTCGACCGGGCGAACCCGGCGATGTCGGCCGGCGTACCGAGTCCCGGCCGGCGAACTGGTTGCTGGGTACGCCGAGCACGCTCGGGCCACGATCGGCGTACGCCTGGTGCAGCGACTACCGCCCGGCGTACTGCGGGATCGGCCCGCTCAGCCATGACCTGATCGGTTGCTCGGCCGCCCGACGCCCCCACTTCGCCGGGTCATATCCGGGCCGGGCCCGATCATGCGCTGAGGCTACCGGTCGGGTGGCGCACCGGCACCGGTTACCGCATGCTCGCCGGCACCGGCGGCCGCGCACCGACCGTATCCTTGCTCGGTGGGTGCCAACGACTTCCGGCTCGGAGTGGACTTCGGCACGTCCAACACGGTGGCGGTACTGCGTTGGCCGGACGGTCGGGTCAGACCGCTGCTCTTCGACGGCTCACCGCTGCTGACCTCCGCTGTCTTCGTCGGTCCCGACGGGCAGATCGCGGTTGGCCGTGCCGCCGTACACGCCGCCCGGACGCAGCCGGAGCGCTTCGAGCCCTACCCGAAACGCTGCATCGACGACGGCGCGGTGCTGCTCGGCCCCGCGGGATCGTCGACGGTGCCGGTCGTGGAGTTGATCGCCGCGGTGCTGCGGCGGGTGGCCGAGGAGGCGGCGCGGACAGCCGGCCATTCGGTCCGGCACGCCGTGTTGACCTGCCCGGCCGCCTGGGCCCAGACTCGCCGAAACAGCCTGCTGGCTGCGGCGCACTCCGTCTTTCCGGATGTTTCCCTGGTGCCGGAGCCGGTCGCCGCCGCCAGTCACTTCGTCGCGGTGCGCGGTGGCGCCGTACCGGTCGGCTCGTCCTTGCTGATCTACGACCTGGGCGCGGGCACCTTCGACACCTCGCTGGTGCGTCGTACGGCTGACGGCTTCGAGGTGCTCGCCGCCGACGGGCTCACCGACGCCGGCGGACTGGACGTCGACGCCGCGATGGTCGCCTTCCTCGGCACCATCTACGCCGACCGGAACGCGGCGGCCTGGGAGCGGTTGAACCATCCGGTCGACGGGGCGGACCGTCGGCTGAGCCGGGCGCTCTGGGACGACGTGCGGACCGGCAAGGAGCTGCTGTCCAACTCCGCGAACGTGGCCGTGCACGTGCCGCTGTTCAGCGATGACGTACCGTTCGGCCGCGAGCAGGTGGAAGACCTCGCCCAACCGATCATCGCCCGTACGGTCGCCGTCGTCCGGGCCATGTTGCGCGCCGCCGGGGTTGACGCCGCCCGGCTCTCCGGGGTGTACCTGGTCGGTGGCGGCAGCCGGCTCCCGCTGGTCGGCACGATGCTGCACCGCGCCCTGCGGATCGCTCCGACCACCGTGGAGCAGCCGGAACTGGTCGTGGCCGAGGGCAGCCTGCACGCGGACCGGTTGGCTACGAAGCAGCCTCCGGTTGCGGTGGCGCCGGCTCGGCCCGCGATGCCACCGGCCCCGGCCGGCCGGCCCCCGGCGAGGCAACCGACACCGAACGGTCCGGTCGTGGCGCCCACCCGAAACCGCTCCCGGAGAGGGGCCACAGTGGGTGTCGCCGCGATCATGGTGGTGACGCTACTGAGCGGGCAGCTCGTCGCGGACAAGCTTGGCGGCTCGTCCGGGGAGAACGGTGGCGGCGACGACCCGGGACGGTACGCCCCCGCCTCCGCGGCAACGCCCATCGACGACTGCCTTGTCGGGACTTGGCGGGTGACCAACCAGGTCGCCATCGAGTCGGTCGATCTCGACGACGACGGCGGCAAAGAGGATGTCGAGTTCACCGGATCGGGTGCCATCCACCGGTATTGGCCAGACGGCAGAACCATGCTCGAGTACGGCGACGGAATTAGCCTCACCGCCCGCCGAGGCGGTCACGAGTACGAGATCGTCCTCACCGGCCGGGTCACCTCGATGATAACGACCAGCGGCGGCAAGATCATTAGTGCTCAGCCCGATGCGGACGGTACGAGGATCACCAAGGCCGACGGGTCGGAGATCGACCGGACGGCCATGCCGGAGGATTCGGGCTCCAACTCATCGAACTACCAGTGCTCGGACGGCTTGCTGAACAGGAGCGGGTCGGGTTGGCAGAGCACATCGGAGCAGATCAGCCGGGACCCTGACGCCGCAGCCTGACCAAGTCCTGCGCCCGCGCTTCCGGTCCAGGTACCCCTCGATGAGGCGCCCATCATCCGGTCCGATCCTGCGCAACCCTCGGAGCCCGGATGGACCGGCACGCGGCGACCCGCCGGCTCAAGCACCTCGCCGCTCCGGCTGCCCCAGGGCCGCCGGCAGGTTACTGAAAGGACACCGGCAGAGCCCTGAGGCAACAACTCATCTCACTGAACCTTTTCAACCTGGACCGCGCGGCGCTTACGCACCGCGTCCGACCTTGCGGTCCATCGGACCGCAAGGGGGAGGTTGAAAAGGTTCACTCGTTAACCGGCTTCTCAACTCCGCGCAGTAGGGTCTCGGAATCTGTTGCTAATCCAGCGAGGATATTGATTTGTTGCGGCTGAATCTTGTCGGGCCGCTGGCGTCAATCGATGAGCAGTACCTCGGTGAGATCCCGCAGCATCTCCTCGTCGTTGTCGACACCTCCGAACCGGCCACCCCGCCCGGGGCGGGCGAGCTCAGCGCGGATATGCGGCAATGCCGGTGCAGCGGCCGAGCCCATCCGTTTCAGGCAGGCCGCGACGTGGTTGCCCGTCGCTGGGTTCTGCCGCCATGCCTGTAGCAGGGTGTTCAGCACGACCGGGGTTTCCGGCTCGCCCTCGATGTCCCAGATCGCTGCGGCGGCGTACACACGGTTCCACTCGTAGCGGTCCGCCAACAGTTCGCGCAGGCGGGGAAGCGCAGCCGCAGCAGGCGGACCGATCTGGCCGAGCACCTCGGCCGCCTCCCGAAGCGCGAAGGTGTCGAGCAGCGCAAGAGAGAGCGGCAGGACCTCGTCGCGGTCGCCGCCGACCGCCCAGAGCGTGCTGACAGCCTCGGACCTGGTCCACGTATCGTCGACGGCGACCAACGACCTGATCGCGGCGAGCGCGGGTGCCGCCGCCGGACCGGACGCCCGCAGCGCCGTCAGAGCGGCTTTCACCACGTCCCAGTTCTGCCGCTCGGCGGCGGCGACGAGCGTCTCGGTGATTGTCGGCAGTGCGCTGGAGTCGCCGAGCTTGGCTAGAGCGGACAGGATGCCACGTGGGTTGGACGGCCACTCCTTGGACAGGTCTGCGCTGCTCAGCCGGTCATGCAGGCGGGGTACCAACTGATCCGCGGCCTGCGGCAGCGCTCCCGCCACTTGGACGGCGAGCCAGGCGTCGACGTCGCTGTCCAGCGCCATCAGCAGGCTGGGAAGTGCCCGTACATCCCCGAGCCGAGCCAAAGCCACGGCCGTCTTCTGGTGCAGCCGGCGCAAATGCCGTCGCGGAGTGGCCCACCCGTCCGGCCCATAGCCGGTGAGTAGGGCGGCCATGGTTTCCCGGGCTGGCTCTGCGATCGCGTAGTGCTTCTCCAGCAGCGTTGCCGCTTCGGCAGCGACTTCCAGGTTGCTTCCGCCGAGTTGGGCGGCGACCAGCCGGATCAGGGCACTGTGGTCACCACGCCAGGCTCCGACGAGATCGCTTGCCATCCGGATCGCGTCCAGCCGGGCGCCGGGATAAGGACTGCGGAGTTGCTCGACCAGCAGGTCGGTGCGCTGCGGAACCCGTGCATTCAGCAGTGCGTGCAGCGTTCGCAACAGGTCTGTGGTCAGTGCGTGCCGCCGGTCGATGCGCTCCAGATCCTCGAACGCGGCGGCGACGAACGGCGGCACATCCGCGGCCGGCGGCGCGACGGGCGGCGGCTCTGGCCACGGCTGCTCCGGCGGTGCGGCGTCGGCGATCTCGCGCAACAGCCCGATTACGGCTGGTACGAGATCGTCGCTGATCGCATCCGGAGCGCACCGGGCCTGGTGGATCAACGCGGCGAGCCGGAACTCTGGTTCACCGGCCGGATCCGCAGCCAGGCCGGCGAGCCACGCTCTCGCGGCCGGGATGATCACCGGAAGCCGTTGGGCCAACGTGACCGTCGTCTGCGTCACCAAAAGGCGTTCGAGCAAACAGAATTCCATCGCTGACCGGTCTTGAAGCAGGTCGAAGGCCCGGCTGGCATCGTCGAGGAGCAGGCCAAGGCCGGGAATGGCGGCCTGGCGCACCCGGCAGGTGGCATCCCCGGCAAGGTCAACGAACGCCTCTGCGTGTGCCCGCAGGAACGCCGCAGCGCCTGCGAAGTCCGCGTCGACATAGTCGATCTCGCATCGCTCGACCGCCTCCTCGGCGATGCTGAGCAGCAGCGCGACGATCCTGTCACGGTCTGGTGTGGCCGGATCAACGGCAAGCTCGAGCAGGAACGGCAGGCTCGCCGTGGTGCTCGGGTAGACGTCACCTTGGTGGTGAACCTTGCCGTAGAAGTCACTGAGTGCCTGGCCCCGTTCCTTGGCATCCGGAGAGCGCAGTGCTTCCAGTAGCGCCGGCACCTCTTCGGCTGAACCGTAGGCATGATGCATCGAGGCCCAGTCGACATCGCGAAGTCCGCTGAACATGCGCGGCACTATGCCCGGACCCACCGACATTTACGGCGAGTCGGCCAACGCCGGAGCTGCCCAGCGACGACCTCTCACAGCCGCGATCCCGGCCGCGCTGACGCCAAGACCACGTGCACGGATCTGCCGCCTTCCGCTCGGACCCGCCAGCGCCGCCGTAACCGAGCGTTGCCGGGTCGATCGACGTGCAACGGCGTGGGAAGCCAGCGAATCACCCCACGGTAATCGCGGGCCGGCAAGGGTCACTTCCTTTACGAGATCCTCGACAGCTACCTGCTGGCGATGGGCTATACCGGCCCCGCGAGCGGAAGAACCGATCCCGAGGAAGCGCAGGATGATACTGAGACGGCAGACTAGCGGACGGCTGAGTCGAGCTGCCCGACACGTCCAGTGAACCTTTTTCCACCTCCCCTTGCGGTCCGCCGGACCGCAAGGTCGGACGCGGTGCGTGAGCGCCGCGCGGTCCAGGTTGAGGTTCAGTCTGTTGGATGCACGCTCGTGCCGATGTGAGGCGCCTACGTGGTTGCGGGCAGTGGCTTCCTGCTACCCGGAAGGTCTGTCGTCCGTCAGGCGCCCTATAGGCGATAGATAGCATTTCAGGCGAGGAGCTTCTCCGTGAGGTCCATCAAGCGTTCGGCTTTCTTCGGGTCGAGCGTGGTGAAGCTGGGCGAAAGTCGCTTGTTCCGGTCAACGGCGGTCAGCGGCGCGGCTGGCGGCGCGTCGAGAAAGTGGTGAATCGGGGCCACCGCGTCCGCGACGGGGCGGGCCGCCACCGACACCGCCGCCAGCAGCCCGCGGACGATCATCGGGAACTGGCTACGGTCACCGCTTTTGGTAAAGCCGGGATGGTAGAGCACGTATCGGGCGCGGCTGCCGGACCGCTGGGCGAAGGCCACGCCGAGCAGGTCGTTGGCTCGACCGGCCTGTAGTTGTGCGGTGATGACCGAGTAGCCCGACACCAGCTGCGGGTCGGCCCAGCGCACCCCGCCTCTGGTGACACCAACCCCTGCGATGTTCACGATCACCGGCGAGGTAGCCCGGTCCAGAGCGGGACGCAGGCCGAAGCTGAGCAGATAGCGACTCAGGTAGTAGAGCGCGAACGTGCGCTCCAAACCCTCGGCGGTCACGATCCGACGCGGCGCCACAGCATTGGCGAACAGCGTCAGCGCGTCCACGACGTGGTACTCGGTGAGGATGTGCTCGACGACCTGCCGCGTCTGGGCCACGCTGGAGAGGTCGACGGGAAGGAAGGCGACGGAGCCACCCGCCAGCGCCTCGCCGCGTTCGCGGTTGCGACCGAGCACCAGGACCCGGTCACCGCGTTCGGCCCGCCCGAGAGCGAACGCGCGTCCCATTCCGTTGGTGCCGCCACTGACCACTACGACTCCCATGTCGCCTCCAGTACCGTTCTCCACTGACCGTGCTCATCCTGGGCAGATGATCGGCGGAGGCGAAAGAAGGCACTTTCATGGCCACAAGGAACACCGGTGTGCGTGCCGCGCTGGACAGCCACCGGTTGCCGAACCCCATTCCGATCGGCGAGTACGAGTGCTGTCCGGTCACAGACGTGCTGCGGGCAGTCAGCGACAAATGGGCGCTGTTGCTGATCACCCTGCTCGGTCAGCAGCCGTACCGGTTCAACGAGCTACATCGGGCGGTGGAGGGCATCAGCCAGCGGATGCTCACCCGAACGCTGCGCACGTTGGAGAGCGACGGCCTGGTCGAGCGGAAACTGTTTTCCACATCGCCGCCGAGTGTCGAGTACCGGCTGACGCCACTCGGCGTCAGCCTGCTACAGCCGCTCTCCGCCCTGGCCAACTGGGCGGTCGACCACCACGCCGAGATCACTGCGGCACGTCGGCGACCCACCTGAGAACCGCCCGACACGCGCATGTGCCCCGGACCGTGCGCGCTGGGGCCCCGGCACCGGTCACGCTGTGTCGAGGTCGGCATCGGTGCGGTCCCTTGCGGACATGCCGAACTGCTGATGTCCGCGCCGTCGCCGCCGGTCGCTCGTTCGGCACGACGTGTTGTCTGTCCTGACGGCGCTCACTGGCCGGCTTGGCTATCGGTGCTGTGGCACAGCTCCGGCACCGATTGGCCATCGTTCGACCTTGACGGCCCTGCCCGTCCCGGCATCTCCATCACGGCAGCACCCGGTCTGCACAGTTGGCCGTTACCGTTCCGGGGTGCCCTTGACCTTCCCGTCACACCCCGCCGCCGCATTGCCGCTGAAGCTATGGCGGCCGCGCTGGTTCGACGGTGTCGCGCTGGTTGTCGGATCGATGGCGCCGGACCTGGCATACCTGTTCGACGGCTCCGGCCTGCCGGTGTGGCCGTTCTCCCACCAACTGCCGGGCCTCGTTGGATGGTGCCTGCCAGTCACGCTTGCCGGAACCTGGCTGATCCGTCGCGCGGCGCCGGTAGTCGCGAGCCACCTTCCGGCCGGAGGTCCGCTCGCCCTTCCCGACTACGGCTCGCTCGGGCAGGGTCGACATCGGTGGCCGATCACCGTGTATTCGGCGCTGCTCGGCGCCGCCAGCCACCTCGTCCTGGACCGGGTCGAGGTCGGCCTTCCCGCGACCGAGTACGTCATGCACGTACTGGGCGGCGCCGGATTGCTGGCCATCGCCGTGCGGATCGGCCGGCGGCGGCTGCTACGCCAATGCCACGGCGAGCCGCCGCCGGGGCAGGCGCGGCCTGTCCTGTTCTGGGCCGTCGCTGGCGGCGTCACACTGCCGTTGGCTGCGGCGACCCCCTTCCTGCCAGCGGCGTCGCTGGCGCACACCACCGGGGTACGCCTACTGTGCGCGGTCGCCGCCGGCCTACTCGTCGCGTCGCTGGCCGTCGCGGCGAGCCGTGGTCCCCTGCTCACCCGATTGCCGCAGCGATGACCGATGACCCGGAAAAAGGTGGCGAGATCGTGACGTCGTTGGCTTCGCACGTGGCGCCGGGTAGGCGCCGAGCCCTTGCGCGCCGGATCAGGTACGACTCCGGGTAGGAGACACATGATGAACCAGGTAGACCAACTCGACCTGAAAGATCAAGCAGCCTGTAATGCCGCGACCGGCGCGTTGCCGGTCAGCGGGTGAGCGCCGCGGGAGGGAAACCGTTCTCTCCCGCCCGCATCACGTGTCCGCCCCATCGAGCAGGTAGACATAGCCAATGCCCTGCACCGCCGCCTGGCGCCGAACGCCGACGCACCAGCCGATGCTTCCGAAAATGACCCTCGACAGCAGTCGAAGGAACGCGCATTCTCCGGACATCGGCCGCCTTGGCCTGGCCTTCTCGACGAACACGAATCGATGTACGCGCGCCCGCGGCCCACGATCGTAGTCACCGTGCACCGCGTGCAGGCATAGAACGGTTCGGCTTGATCGGATATCCGCATCTACCGCGACCCGGTCGGTACGCAAGGTTACGAGCCCTTCCCGACTCACAGTGCGGATCAACCGAAGATCTCGACTGATCCCGGTCCGGTCAGGCTGGGCCAGTGACCAGCGGGTCGTGGACCCGGCCGAGGAACAGCGGTACGCCAGTGAGCTGGTCGTGGATGACGTACAGGAATGGCCGGTCGACGAAGAACTGCGGCCCCTGCGGGATCGACGGCGGCCGGATGATGACGGCCGACGCGGCTGCGGCCTCGGTACCCTTCTCGTCCACCGCGATGAACGTCTCGTGCACCACGTCGTCGATGCACAGGGCTGGTTCGGTGCTCATGGCGGTGAAGTCGGCCTGCGACGTGAACGCCGTGGGCATGCCGAGGCTGCCCAGCGCGGCACCCAGCTCGGCCGGCAGGCGGAACGTCCACCGCGGCAGGCGCAGTTGGACGTCGGTGAGCCGGAACCCGGTCAACAGCGTGCCCAGCCACGTCACATCGAGATTCGCCTCGACCGCAGCGAGGTCGTCCCGGGTCGGCATGACGATCGCCATGGCCAGCCCGCCGCCCGCGTAAGGCACGTCGACCGCACGCCACCCGTCCCCCTCCAGGTAGCCCATCCTATCGAACGGCCCGCGCATGATCGGGACATCGACGACGCTGCCGTCATCCCGGGTGAACGGCCCCACCGCCGTGGCCGTCGCGGTGAACGGGTACTTCCAGGCCGCCATGAGGTAGGTCGTGTTGGTGAGGATCAGGCTGGTGTCGGGGCTCACGGCGCCGGACCCCAACAGCTCCGGGATCTTCGCGTTGGTCCGGTCGGACACCCAGGTGTTGATCTCCTGGCGGGCCACCTCCGGCGCGCCGCGGAAGTCGACCGGGTGCGGCGCGGCACCGTAGTAGCCGGCCAGGGTGTCCCGGAACCCGGGTCGCAAGCCCAGATCGAGCCGTGTCCACAGGGCGTTGGCCGTGGTCAGCCGGGGCTGCTTGGTTCCGTCGCCGTCCTGGTACCGGCCGGCGAGCATCTGATCGACGGTGTTGAGCCCGCTGTCGAGCGCGCCGGGTCGCGGATACGGCGCGTGGAGTACGGCATCCATCTCGTCCGCCGTGGTCGAGCCGGCGCCCGCCCTGGTCATCGCGAGCGCGAGCCCGATTGAGTACGGCGCGCACACCACGTTGCCGCCTGCACGAGTCGACGCCAGGGTGCGGTAGAGGTCGGCCGTGAAGCCGCGTACCGCAGTCGCGGCGGCCTCCGTCGTAGCCGGGTCGGGGGGAACGCGTACCGGATCCGTCGATGTGGACGACCCGCCGAGCCAACGGGGATGGCCTGGGGCAGCGGTAAGGGCAGCGGCCGCAAGCGGTACCGCTCGCAGGACCGATCGACGCGAAACCATACCGCGACGGTAGAGCAGTCCTACGGGGACACGCCAGGTACAGGTCCTATATTCATAGAAGTTGGAGAATGTTCGCCAGTTGCGCGCGAAAGAGGCTCGCGATGAGCTGGACATCCGCTCATGCCCTGAACCGCCGTCACCGTGGCCGACAATGGCAATGGTCCGACGCCGGCGATAGCGCCAGCCGGGACGCCGTTGGCCACTTCGCTGCCATCGCCACGGCCGCGGGTTTCGGGAGTACCTGGCCGGGCTGCTGGCACCGCGTGACCGGAACAAGACGTTGACCTGCCTGGCCGGGGTCGAGCGGTGCCGGCGCGCACCACGCCGCGGCGCAAAGGTTGCAGTATTTCCTGCTGGTGTCTACATTAGACAACGCTTTGATCAACGAGCGGCGACTGAAGCTGCTGCTCGGTGATCCGGCGACCGCGCCGCACGAGCGTGGCGTGCTGGTTATCGACGATTCCGGAGACCGCAAGGACGGCGCGTCGACCCGGACTTCGGGATCAAGTTGCAGATCGCCGCCGGCCTGGCCGCCAAGGCCCGCACCGCCGGGGTGGTGTGCCGGGCGGTCGTTGCGGATTGCTTCTACGGCAATCACGACGACCTACGCGCGCGACTACGCCAGGACGGGTGGGGCTTCCTCGTGATCGGTTATCCGTCAGCCAGGAGACCACTCGACCTGGTACGGCCCGGAGTGCCGGCGATCGGCGTCCGGGTGCTGGCCGCTCGACGCGGGTGACGGCGCCGGCGGGTGGCTGCGCACCGACCTGGGTGGGGCGGCACGCAGCCAGCACTCAGCGGAGTGTGCGGAGATCGATGGCCTCGGCCATCGCGCGGTAGCCCGCGTCCGATGGGTGCAGATGGTCGCCCGAGTCGTACGGCGGGTTGATCCGTTGCGGGTCGGCCGGGTCGCGCACCACCGCGTCGAAGTCGACGACGGCGTCGAAGTCGTCACTCGTACGGATGAACTCGTTCACGGCCTGCCGCACGTTCTCCCGTTCCTCGGTGTAGGAGCGCCATCCCTTGATCGGTGTGATGGTTCCGACCACGACCCGCAGGCCCTGTGCGTGTGCCTGGGCGGCGATCTGCCGTAGGGCGAGTTTCAGGGTCTCCGGGTCGAGGTGTTCGAGGTTGAGGATGTCGTTGACGCCCTCGAGAACGATGACCGTGCGCGCCCCGGACGTGGTCAGCATGTCCCGGGGCAGGCGGGCGAACGCGTTCGGACCGCCAATCCCGGTTCCGGTGCTGCTGTCGAGGATCCGGTTGGCACTGATGCCGCTGTTGACCACGCCGAGCGCGGTCGGTCCCGGCTCGGCGGCGAGCCGATCGGCGAGGACGTCGGGCCACCGCAGGTTCGCATTGATGGTTGACTTGTCCCCATCGGTGATCGAGTCGCCGAAGGTCACCACCGTGCCGCGAGCCGAGCTGGACCGGACATCCACGGCTGTCGCGTAGTACCACGCCGTGGTCGGCTGGGTAAACGCGGTGCCCTGCTCGTCCGCCGCGTGGTCGCCGTCGGCGGTGATGAACGACGTCTGGTACGAGCGCGGGTGTTCGGTCACCGGGCCGGAGGGCGCCGGGGTGTAGACAGTCACCAGCAGGTCCCCATCTGCCGGCACGCCCAGGGAAGTCGGGTCGCTGAGCACCTCGCCGCCGGCCGGAATTGTCACCGACGGCACACCGCCGAAGGTCAGCTCGCGCATCGTGCCGGCGACCGCGTCCGGCGCGTCAGGCCTGGTCGCCACCGCCAGCGTCGCCCGTCCCATCAGGACCGGCACCGTACCGAGCGCGTTGGACAGTCGCACGCGAGCCGCGTCGCCACCCACGCTGGTGTGTACCACGTTGCGGATCGTGTGGTTCGGCATGCCCTGGTCGGTACCGGGCGTCGTCCGCGCCATGGCCGTCTGCCAGGTGCCGACCCAGTGGCCGGGCCGGCGGGTGTCAAGCTTGTCCAGGTCAACGACCGCCGCCATCGCCTGGTAACCGGCGTCCTTCGGGTGTAGGTGGTCGCCCGAGTCATACTCCGCCCGTAACCGGTCCGGCGCCGCGGGGTCCCGCAGGGCGACGTCGAAGTCGGCCACCGCGTCGAACGCGCCGCCGTCGCGGATGAATTCATTGACCGCCTGCCGCACGCCCTCCAGTTCCTCGGTGTAGTTGCTCGACCCGCCGAACGGCGTGAGCGTGCCACCGGTAACCCGCAGCCCCTTTGCCTTGACCTGAGCCGCTATCTGGCCCAGCGCCGCGATGATTTTCGACGGCTCGTGGTGCTGCGGCTGGCCGCCGATGTCGTTGATTCCCAACATGACGATCACCGAGCGCACACCGGTCGCAGTGAGCACGTCCCGGTCCAACCTGGATATCGCGTTGGGGTTCCAGGTGCTGTTGAGCAACCGGTTCGAGCTGATGCCGGCGTTGAGCACGCCGAGCCGCGTCGGTCCAGGCTCGGCGATCAGCCGGTCGGCCAGGTAGTCCGGCCAGCGGTGATTCGCGTTCCGTGTCGAGTTGTTGCCGTCGGTGATCGAGTCGCCGAGCGCGACCACCGCACCCTCGGCATGTCCCAGGACGTCCACGCCACTCACGTACGGCCAGAAGGTGATCGTCTCGGTGAACGCCGCGCCGGACTCCTCGGCCGCGTAATCACCGTTCTGCGACAGGTACGAGGTCTGGTTGGCCACCTGGTGATAGGTCACCGGCCCGGACGACACCGGGGTGTAGACGCTGACCAGGAGGTCGGCATCTGCCGGCACGGCAAGGGAGATCGGGTCGCTGAGTACCTCGCCGCCGGCCGGGATGGTGACCGACGGCGCGCCGCCGAAGGTGAGCGCTCGCATCGTGCCCGCGACCGCGTCGGGCGCGTCGGGCGCGTCGGCGACCGCGATCGTCACCACGTCCATCCGTACCGCCACCGTGCCGAGGACGTTGGTCAGCGAGACCCGCACACTCGAACCACCAACGCTGGTGTGCACGACGTTGCGGATGGTCCGGTCCACGTATCCGGTAGGGAGATTGGGTACGGTGCCGGAGGCCGAGGCCGACCAGGTGCCGACCCAGTCACCCGGCGGTGCCGTCGACTCGGCGTACTGGCCGGCCGCGGAGACCGGGCTTGTCAGACCGAGCACCAGCGCGAGCACGGTGCCGGCGCTTTGCGTCAGTCTCCAGACGTAAGACATAGGACCTCCTCACGGTCGCGAACGAGTTTGCTCCCCGCCCCCGTCACGGTCAACAGTCGCCCGGCTTTCTGCCCGCTCGCGACTCGGCTCGTTCTTCACCTGCACCACGTGCCCGGGGAGGGGTCGATGCGGGTGAATCATCTTGGCGGGCCATCCAGGCAATGGGCCGGCTGCGACCCCGTCGACGTCGCCCTGCAGGGGTGATGACAAATCGCAGCATGTCGCCTTGGGTCACGCGCCACGGAGGGGACGTGTCGACCAAGCTGACCGACACGTTGCCCGGAGAGGCTTGCGGTGCCGGACGCTGGACGTAGGATGTCCAAGCCAGGTTTCGCCAATGGCCGCGCCGATACGTCGGAAGGGTGCGGTCGGTCGTCCGAGGCGGAACACAGGAAGTTCACCACCGTGTCCTACGTAAACGAAAGCGTGTCCTACGTAACCGAGAGGTGGCGGTGTGGGCGAGCTGACGGACGGCCCGCGAGCGCACCGGCGCGACAACCCGCAGATCCGGCGCTACCTGCCGTTCGACAGGATCCGCCTCAGCGGTGAGCAGTGGAGGTATCGCATCTCATGACGAGACAAAGACTCGGCCAGCGACACCGTCGGCTGTTGTCCACCGTGGTGGTCGCGGCGATGGCCGCCGCCCTGCTCGCTGGCGGCACCGCGCACGCCGCCGAGCCGTACTACGAGGAACGGGCGGTCTACACGGCGCACACGGACGGGTATCACTGCTTCCGGATCCCGGCGATCGTGAAGGCTACCAACGGGGACCTGCTGGCGTTCGCCGAAGGTCGAATCAACAACTGTGACGACAGAGGCAACATCGACCTGGTGCTGAAGCGGTCCCACGACGGTGGTCGTACCTGGGGGCCGCTGCAGGTCGTTTCGCGCGGCAACGGGGACACGCACGGCAACCCGATGCCGATCGTGGACGAGCGGACCGGTCGGGTCCTGCTGTTCACGACCCACAACCCGGCCGCCGGAAGCGGTGGCCGCGATCCGTTCCTGCAGGTCAGCGACGACCAGGGAGCGACCTGGAGTGCTCCGCGGGAAATGACCGAGTTGGTACTGCCAGAGTGGACCGCCTGGTACGCCACCGGCCCGGTGCACGCCATCCAGCTCAAACGCGGCCCGCACGCCGGGCGGCTGGTGATGAGCGCCAATCATGAGTCCCCCGGACCCGACGGACGGGCCATCGCCGGCATCCACCTCGGGTACAGCGACGACGGTGGCGACACCTGGCACCTCGGCGCCAGCGCCGGTGGCGCCGCCGCCGACATCTTCGTCAACGAGTCGACCCTGGTGGAGCTGACCGATGGGCGGATCTACGTCAACGTGCGGGAAGCCGGCACGGCTGAGGGCACGCGGGCGTACGCGATCTCCAGCGACGGCGGCGACAGCTACGACGCGCCGTTCCAGATGGTGCCCGAGCTGACGATGCCGGTCGTGCAGGGAGCGTTGCTGCGTCTGACCGCCACCGACGAAGGTGACGCGCGGAACCGCATCCTGTTCTCCGGACCCGCCAACCCCGGTAAGCGAGAGGCCCTGACGATCCGGTCCTCGTATGACGAAGCCCAGACCTGGGAGACCTGGCAGGAAGGCAAGGTCATCAGCTGGGGTCCGGGCGGGTACTCCGACCTGGTCAAGATCGAGACCGATCCGGTCACGGGCCCCGTGGCCGGAGTCCTGTACGAGAGCGGCGTGGCCGCCCTGTACGAGGTGGTCCAGTTCGTCCGGTTCAACGAGGCGTACCTCGACACCCCGAACGGCCCGCCGCCGAGCCTGCCGCCGCCACCGGTGCCGGGACCGACGACTCCGGACGCGGCACCGCGCTACGACAACACCGCCTACGTGCGCGGCGACGCCACGCTGGGTGCCGGGCGGTACGGCGCCGGGCTCGCGCTCGACGGCGTGGACGACCACGTGGAAGTGCCGTACAACCCGGACGTCGACCTCGGCGACAACCAGTTCACAATCATGACGTGGTTCCGGTACAGCGAAACCACCGGCAGCATCGTGATCTGGTGGTTCTACCAGGTGGGTACGGGAGCCGCGCAGATCTGGCTGCGGGCCGAACCGGCAAGCAACCGCATCCGGGGTGTCGTCGGCACCGGCCAGGGCGACGCGAACATCACCATCGCGGGCGCATACAACGACGGGCTCTGGCACCACGTCGCCATGCGACGAACGGCGACCCGGGTCACGGTCCTCATCGACGGCGCCACCGTCGCCGACCTGGCCGCTCCCCGCGGCTCGGTGACCACCGGCCGGGAATTCGGCATCCGCAGCGTCTACCTCGGCCGACGCGTCGACGGCCTCAACAACCCGTTCCGCGGTGCCCTCGACGAGTTTCGCATCTACGGCCGCGCCCTCACCACGGAGGAGCTGCGGAGGATCCGGAAGCACAACGTACCCATCGCCGGGCAGCTCCGGCTCCGCCTCCCGTTCGCCATCATCGATCCCCAGCAGTAGCCGCAGCGTCGGGTCCCCGCCACCTGCCCGAAGACATTGACCGGCCATCAGGCGCGGGGGTAGACCACTCGGTCTTTAAGGTCGCGAAGAGCGTCTCGGCCAGAGCGTTGTCGAAGCAGTCGGCGACGGAGCCCAACGAGGCCAGGACGCCACAGGAGCGCAGAGCACGGCCGAACTCGGCCGAGGTGTACTTCCCGAGTACACCTCGGCCGACGTCGCCCGGGCCTGCGCCCGATGGAAGGTGCGCCAATCGATGGGCCGGGTCGGGTCGTGCTTCGACAACGCTGTCGCCGAGGCCACCTTCTCCACCATCAAGGTTGAGTACGTCCACCGCCGCCACTTCCGCACCCGCACCGTGCCCTGTGCTTGTTCGCACACGCGACTCAGCTTTCGAATTGACCAAGAAAAGGAACCTGGAATGGAGGGTGGCAGCACCGGGGCCACGTTAGTGCGCTCGCGCACTCCCTTGCGCCGCGCGTTGTTTCGTTGCGGATCGTCAATCGGTCCTGGTGCGGAGGCTCCGCGCCAGGGTGGGGATCATCACCGTCGCAGGGACGAGGTGTAGCCCGAGGAGGGCGGTGGTGGTGGCGGTGTTTGCCCCGGCGAGGAGGGGCGGGACCAACGAGATCGCGGTCAGCGACACTGCCGTCCACCCGAATCGCTTGGCGGGGTGAGCGCTCCAACGAAGAAGAGCGGCGGCAATGACGATGCCCACGACCGAGAAGAAGCCGGTCACCACGGCGAACCCGGACAACGGGATCGTCTCGCCACCATCGGGGACCTCGAAGTCGACGCCAACGGCCTGGGCAAGCGCAGCGGCGAGGGTGGTGGCCACCATCGCTGCGAGTGCGGCAATGAGGCCGGTGCCGGCGAGCCGGCGGAGTCGGTGGGTGTGGCTGGTCTGGCCCGATGCCGGGCCTGCGACGACCCCGGTGTCATTCATGCTGTTCATGTCGTTCCTCCATCATCGAAGTAACTGGCGTACGGGGTGTGTTGACTGGCATGTGACGGTCCTGGCCGTGGGGTGACGATGCGCACCCTCGCCGTGCGGCGGCCGGGGTTCCGCAGGGCGCGGACGCCGGTGCCGCGGCGCCAGAACCCGGCGTCGCGTCCGAGGACCGGCCCGGGCTCGCCGTCGCGCAGCTCCAGCTGCACCCGCCCGCGGGTGACCACGCCGAACGCGTCGCGCTACTCCGCCCCGACCACCGCGACACGCGCGCCACCGCGCAGCGCGAGCGTCCACACCGGGACTACTCCGTGCCGTCCGCCGGCAGGCGCTCCGGCAGCCCGAGCCGCGGGAACTGATCGTCGTGGAACGTGACGATCTCGGTGATCGCCCCGCCGGTGACGCGCAGGACGTCGATCGTCAGCGGCAGGTACGCGCCCTCCCGCTTTCGCCACTGGTAGAAGGCGACGGCGGGCTGCCGGTTCACGGAGGTTTGGACGGCGCGCAGCCCCTTCAGGCCCTCGAAGCCGTCCTCGATCCAGCCGTTCACCACCGTGTCGCGGCCGACGTGCAGTCCCGGCGTGGGCGGCATCGAGCAGCGGACGTCGTCCCGCAGCAGTGCGGCGAGCCCGTCGACGTCCGTGGCCACGCTGGCGTCGGTATAGCGGCGCACCAGCTCGCGCGTCCCGGCGTCCTCCTCGCCGCCGGTCCAGTCCTGCCGCTCGGCGGGCAGGTGCTCCCGCATGCCGGCGCGGGCCCGCTGCAGCGCGCTGTTCACCGAGTTGACGGAATCCCCGAGGAGCTCCGCGACGTCCTTCGCCGGCCAGCCGAGCACGTCCCGCAGGATCAGCACGGCCCGCGGGCGCGGCGCGAGGTGCTGGACTGCGACCAGGTACGCCAGCTCGATCGTCTCCCGCGCGACGGCGACGGTCTCCGGCTCGTCCGCGTCGCCCGCAGGCAGCTCGTCGAGCAGCCGGTCCGGGTAGGGCTGTAGCCACAGCACCTCGCCGCCGGTCGCAGGCTCCGGGCGGCACTTGGCGAGCAGGTCCAGGCAGGCGTTGGTGGCGATCCGGTACAGCCAGGCCCGGAACGTCGACCGCCCCTCGAAGGTCTCCCGCCGCCGCCAGGCACGGAGGAACGTCTCCTGCACGGTGTCCTCGGCGTCCTCGAACGACCCGAGCATCCGGTAGCAGTGCACGTGCAGCTCCCGCCGGTGCCGCTCCGCCAGCCCCGAGAACGCCGGCTCGTCGACCTCGCCCAGCCCGCTCACGCCCAGCTCCTCCAGCCGCATGTCCGCACTCATCACGTCATCCTTCCGTCTCGTCGGGTCCCGTCGTAGGTGTGACGGGTGCGGGCGCGAAAACTCATCACTGAACCTTTTTCAACCTGGACCGCGCGGCGCTCACGCACCGCGTCCGACCTTGCGGTCCGCCGGACCGCAAGGGGAGGTTGAAAAAGGTTCACTAGTGCAACGGCGTTGAGCGTGCCGAGGGGTGCTCGTGCTCGCCCACGTCTCGTGGCCCGACGGTCGCCATCCCAGCCTGCGCCGGCTCGTCTGCGACCTGATCGCGGAGTACGGCCGGCACACCGGGCAGGCCGACCTGCTCCGTGAGGCCGTGGACGGGTTGGTTCGTGAGGATCCGCCGGCTGGGTGGCAGGCACGACAGTTCGGCGGTCTCGTTGAAGGATTCGGTGACGAACGTGAGTAGGGCGAGATCATGCGACGACCCGGTCTGTAGTCGTGGTTGACGTCCGGATGTCGTGGTCGTGCCGCCCGCACAGCACGGCGGGCTCCCCCCATGGGGGAGCCCGCCGTGGACCTCAGCGAGCGATGCGCAGGTCGGCTATCTTGTTGCCGTCCATGCCGGCTTCCTTGACGACCGTGAAGCCGCCGGCGCTGTTCAGCACGGCGTACGTACGCGTCTGGTCATCGACGATCGCGTAGTGCACCAGCAGGTCGACGTAGTCGTCGCCGTTGACGTCTGCCGGGGTCGGCAGGATGATTTTCGCCGCGCCCAGGCCGCCCTCGATCCGCCACGCCTCGCTGCGCGCGACCGTGCCGTTGAGCTTCGAGAACAGGTGCAGGCTGGCGCCGTTGTCGGAGAACTCCTCCTTCTCCTTGCGGAACAGGGCGAGCTCGGCCAGGCCGTCATTGTTGAAATCGGCGGCGACCGGCTCGGTCGTGGTGCTTATCGCGAAGTTCCTGTCGGCCCACTTCGCCACCGCGGTGCCGGGCGCCCCGGCAGCGGACGTCGGCGCCATCCAGATCCGCATGCCCAGGGTGGCGTCCTGGGTGATCGTGATCAAGTCGGCCTTCCTGTCGCCGGTCACGTCACCGGCCACGAGCCGGCCGGCGACGAGCGCGTCCGGAGCGGCGATCTCCTTGGCCACCCAGGTGCCGTTGGCCCCCGGGGTCAGCGTGAGCAGCACCGACTTGGCGGCCGCGTTCTTGCCGTAGATCGCCAGGTCGGTCCGGCCGTCGCCGTCGATGTCGCCGGCCGCGGCGGACCTCAGGTCGTACCCCTTGCCGGCGGAGTTTGCCGGGGAGTCCCAGACCAGCCTCGGCGTCGGCGCGGCGGCGTCGATGTTGCTGAAGAACTGGACCCGCCAGGCTGCACCCCCACCGTAGAGGACGGCCACGTCGCGCTTGCCGTCGCCGTTGAAGTCACCGTTGTACGGCCGCGACCTGCTCAGCGTCCAGCTCGTGCCCGACTGGTAGACCGTCCGGTCGGCGCTCCACCAGCGGCCGATCTCGCCGCGGTTGATGACGGCCGTGGAGGTAGCGCCGGTCGCCTTCATCACGGTCATCTCCGAGGCGTCCACGGGCAGCGACTCACGCTTCTCAAGGTACGACCAGAGCGTGCTGATCGAGTTGCTCGCCAGCGCTGCGGTGCCGGCCCGGGCGATGTTCTTGTAGCCGTCGCGAATGGCCGCGTCGCGGACCTCGGTCACCCTGGCCTTGTAGCCGTCGATGATCTCCCTGTTCCGACGCAGGCGGTCGAGTTCGACCTGCTCGTAGATGCCGGTGGCGATCATCACCTTCCACGAGTCCTCGGAGCCGTTGAGGACCTCGTCGGCCAGCTTGGCGTAGGTCAGCGACCAGAACGGCACGCCCTTGAGGCGGCGGGCGATGTCGCGGAGGAAGACGTCGTCCGTACTGGCCATCCACACCTCGTCGTCGACCTTGACGTCGATGCCGACGGCGTTGGCCGCCTTCTTGCGGTCGAAGCGGCGGTTGGCCTCGGCCTTCTGCGCCTCGTCCTTGTCGGCGGCCTCGGCGATCAGGCGGTGCTGGTCGGCCGCGTACACGTTGGTCAGGCCGGACGCCAGGAAGGAGTCGACCGCCGCGGGCGTCGTGGTGAACGCCTGCTCCGCCGCGGCGATGGTGCCGGTGAATTCGGCCTTGTTGTCCCTGAGGAACGTCCACAGCGCGATGACGAAGTCGCGGTCACTGGAGCTGGTCAGGCGGGGCGTCACGGGCAGCTCGACGAGTTCGGCGGCCTGCGTGCGGCGGCGCTCGGCGACCTCGGCGTTCTGCCGGTCCCGGATCTCGTTGTGCAGGTCGCGGTCGGCGGCCTCATGGATGCCGCGCCGGATGTAGAGGCTGCAGGCCACGCACGCCTGCAGGTCCGGGTCCCAGTCGCCGAGCGCGAGCAGCGCCGCGCCTTTGACCTCGGTGCCGGGCCTGGCGAGCAGCCACAGTTCGAAGACGAAGTCCCGGTCGGGGAAGCCGAGTGGGTTGCTCGGCTGCGACAGGTCCAGCCCGACGATCGGCGCCGCCCTCAGCTTCTCGTCGTCACTGGCGGCCGGGACGGTGCCGTCGTCGGCGATCGCCAGGGCGCGCGGGGTGCCGCGGCCGGTCGTGCCCTTCGCCGACGATCCGGCGCTGGTCGACTGGCTGGCGGTGGGCGCGGGCAGCGGCAATGCACCGCTCGGCTCCTTCGGCTCAGCGGCGATCGCCAGGGCCGGGACCGCCAGGATGGCGGCCAGCGAAGCGGCGACCGCGGTGACCCAACTCGTACGTGAACTGATTGTCGACGATGTGCCCATCAGATCCCCCGAAGAAGTGGAACGAGTAAATGACGTTCGGTCGACCGGTCGCGTCACCACGGGCCGGGACACGCCCGCAGCACGTTGACCATGTCGTTCCTGGGCATCCAGGCGACGCCCTCGGCCAAGCCCTTACCGGCCGCCTTGGAGCCTTCGATGAGCTCCCAGTTGTTCCGGTCCGCCGTGTCGGTGGCGCCGTAGTTGTTCCACATGAAGGCCCAGGTGCCGGCCTTCTGGTTGTTGATGTAGCTGCTGACCTCGTTGCCCCAGAACCGGCCGCTGGACGTCTTCAGCTGCCAGATCGGGTAGAGGCTGCAGTCGGTGCCGACGGTGAGCTTCTCGCCGCCGAACTCGGCGTTCTCGAACAGGCAGAGATGCTCGTACGAGCAGAGGGTGTCGGGCAGGCCGACAGCCGTGCCGTTCGCCTCTTTCGACGACGGCAGCGAGAGGGTGACCCCCTTCTCCGTGATGATCGAGTCCGGACCGGCGAGCCGCGATCCGGGGTTGTAGGCCAGCAGCCGCTGCAGGCGGTCGTCGGGTGCGGCCTGGGCGGCGGGCCCGACCCCGAATCCGATGGCAATGAGGGCCGCGGCCAGCAGAGCGCTGAGGGTAAGACGATGGAAACGCACGGTTTCTCCTAAAGGCATTGAGCGGTGGGTACGCGCGCGGGCTTGACGACCTCGGCCCGGTCGTTCCACCCGACCGACGGGAACTGCTGTGCCGGCTGATCCGCGGCGTTGGCGCGAGAGGAGTGCAGCAACTCCCACTTCGCCATGCCCTCCTCCGCTGGCGGCGCGCCGCCCTTGTGCCAGATGTAGGCCCAGCTGCTCACCGGCAGACGATTGATGACGCTGCTGACCTGAGTGCTCCACAGGCGCCCGTCGGACAGCTTGTAGTTACGGAGCTCGTACACCATGCAGAGGCTGAACCGCAGCCGCTCGCCGCCGAAGTCGTGGTGCTCGAACAGGCACACGTCCTCGTACGAGCACTTGTCCTCGGCGACGCCGGCCATCGGGAAGGACAGGACCGCCCCATCCGGCAGCCGCACCGCGTTCGGCGCCAGCTTCCGCGCCCCCGGGTTGTTCTGCACCAACCGGTCGAGCCGCACCGCCGCGGCCCGGGCCTCGGACGGTGGGTCGACGGCAGTGGCGGCGCCGATCCGGAACACGGCCACCGATCCGGCCACGGTCAGGGCCGCAGCCAGGACCGTACGCAGCGCCGATGATCGGAAACGCTTCACGAAACCTCCTTCGGGGCATGCGGCAGCCCGACCATCGTCGATGAACGGGCGCCACGGGAGCCCTAACTATGGACGCCGGGATATTGGCGTATGTGCCCGTCAGCGCCTTCTGTCGACTACCGGGCAACAGAGATCGATATGACTGTCGGTCGGCGTCGCCGGGAGCCACCGACGACCGTTTCCCAGGCCGACCGGTCCGGGTTCCACGGCAATGTCCACGGTGCCCCACATACGCTCGGCCAGTGCCTTCTCCGCGCCACGCCGAATGCCCAGACAAGTCGCCGGCCCAGACCCACGCCGTCGGTCGTTGCGAAGTGCCGGAGGACGTCCACCTTCGATCCCGAGGCGCCCCGCCCAACCACCA
The DNA here is from genome assembly GCF_039649625.1 of Plantactinospora sp. ZYX-F-223. NCBI lineage: Bacteria > Bacillati > Actinomycetota > Actinomycetes > Micromonosporales > Micromonosporaceae > Plantactinospora > Plantactinospora sp. ZYX-F-223. The sequence goes on from NZ_JBDJAV010000011.1 coordinate 59,674, forward strand.
CGAGGAAAGAATCAGCTCACGATCCTCGGAAGTCGTCACTCGGTGTCGCATTTCCCCCGGCGGATGGACGGTGACGTCACCGCCACCGTCCATCCGGGTACGCGCTCCCCGTCAGATCGATCCGGAGGTATCCTCTGGACGCTCGGGCCAGGGGCCGCCGGCGAAGAATGACGGAGCCTCGATCGGTCGGCGACCCTCCCGCCACGACGGCCGGCCCGACGCCACGAACTGGGTTCCGGTCTCGTTGATCAGCCAGACGTACGCCCAGTTGATTTTTTCCTGACCGTGTGCGGCTCGCAGTCGCGCGAGGTCCGACTCGTCCGGCCGGCGCAGATACAGGCCCTGGATGATGGGCGCCAGCACCATGAAGGAGACGTTGCCGAACCACACCTCAGAGCGATCCAACTCGATGCCGTCGACGGCATAGTCACAGCGGATCAGGAGCTGACGGTGATTGGCGTTGAACTCCCAGACCCGGTAGTACAAGTCGGGCCTCAGATAGGGCGAGCCGGGGGCCGTCACACCAAGCCTGCCCTGAGCTCCGCCCAGTTCGGCTCGGGGAACTCGGTCTTCGTCAGCAACCTACCCCTCCAGTAGAAGTCGATGCGGGACCACCGCTTGCCATAATTGTGCAGTCGCGCCGCGTTGCCCAGCTTCGCCATCTCCCAGGCCGTTCCGTTACCTGGCTTGCGGGCCTCTACGTAGTTGTTGACGATCGGCAGACCCTGCCGGTAAAGGCCCCGGAAAGCCTCTGCCGGACCGGTCCAGCGCGTATCGTACAATTCCACGCTGATCTTGGTTTCTTCCGTGGTGATCGCCGAGCCGACCCTCACCATCCACTCGGGCCTGCCGCCAAGGCCCTCTTCGCCGTACTCGTCTCCGTTGTAGGTGTGGGCCCGTTCGTCGCCCCCGTCCCGCAGAGCCTCGGCCAGGTTATCGGAGAACGGGGCGACGCCGAGCACGACGTGGTCGGTGTACTCGGGACAATCATCGTCATCGTCATCGGCGGCCCGGGCGCGGTGGCTCGCGGACGTGGCCGCGATCAACCCGTGGGGTCTGCTGTCGCTGCTGGTCACCACGCACGGCAGATCCTGCTTGCACTTCTTGTTGGGTCCGGCGGCGGCAGCCCTCGGACCCGTGGCGGACGCCGGGGAGGCGCCGGCCACCTGGCCGACGAGATCCCCGGTGATCTCCTTGATCAGACCGCGTTGACAGTCGGTGATCTTCTTGTTGACATTCCGGATGATCTTGCGGGCCTTCTTGACCGCGTCCCAGAACGCCTTGACCGATTTGGTCGCCTTGTAGAGCAGCTTCAGGGCCTTGAACGCCCGGACCGGACCGAGCTGCTCGGCGACCAGGATCAGACAGGACAGGATCTGGCCGCTGAAGCAGGCCCTGATGTCGTCGATATTGAAGAAGTCGCCGATCAGCTCCGGGCCGTACTGCACCAGGAACTGCGACACCTCGCCCCGCGACACCGCGATGAACGGCTCGATCGACGCGAACTGCTCCGTCGTCAGATAGTCCCGGGCATCGGTGAGCATCGCCGCCGTGAACTCGAAGGCCCCGTCCAGGTCCGCGTTCTCCGCAGCCCGGATCTCGGCCTCGAGCCGCGCCGCCTCGGCCTGCGACTCGTCGGCGTACTGCTGAACGTTTTCCGCGTATCTCGCGGTCTCCTTGGCGTACTCCTCCGCGTTCGTCGCCGCCCGGTCCGCGGCGTCCGCGTGCTGCTGTGCCTCGCGGGCGAACCGCTGCGCGTCGTCGGCGTCCTTCTGCGCCTGGTCGGCCATGGTGCGGGCGTCCGCAGCGAGACGCTCGGCCTGGTCGGCGTTGAGACCGGCGATCCGAGCGTCCTCGTACGCCCGGTTGGACGCCGAGCGGGCGTCCCGGGCGTCCTGCCGGGCCTGCGCATCGGCGTTGCGGGCACTGGCCGCCGAGTCGCGGGCCAGCCGCGCCGATTCCTTGGCCCGCAGCGACGCCCGCTTGGCGCGGGCGTTGTCCAAGGCTGCCGCAGCAGCGGATCCGGCAGCATCGGCTGCCGCCTGGTACGCCTCCTTCATGTCGGCCTGCGCGGCCTCAGCCGCCTGCTGCGCACGCACCGCGGCCGCGTCGGCTTCGACGGCGCGGGTTTCGGCCGCTCTGGCCTGTTCTTCGCTGATCTCGATCGCCAGGTTCGACACCTGCGTGGCGAAGACGGCGTTGATGTCGGTCGCCGTGAACGGCGCCAGCAACTCGACCGCGTTCGACGCCGGAATCAACGCCGCGGTCGCCGACGACCGGGCCGCGTTGGCCGACCGCAACGCGTTCTCCGACTGCACCGTCGCCGACGCCGCCTCGTTGGTCGCCGCGACCGTCTCGTCCCGCGTGCGATCCGCCGCCCACAGGCTCTTGACCGCCTCCGACGCGGCGCCCTGCGCGGCACGATCGGCGGCCTGGGCTGCACGGGCCGCGTTGACTTCCTGCGCGGTCGCCGCAGCCGCTTCCCGCTCGGCGGCACGGGCGGCCTGACGGGTCTTCGCCGCTTCGGCTTCGGCGGCACTGGCCGCCCGGTCGGAGGCGGCAGCCGCGGCAGCCGCCCTACTCGCCGCCGCCCGCGCCCGGTCGGCCGCGCGCTCGGTCTCGGTCGCCGCGGCGTCGGCCTTCGATGCCGCCGTCGTGGCCGCGTCCGCGTTGGCCTTGGCCGTGTCAGCGTGCCGCTGGGCAGCGTCGGCCGCCTGGCGCGCCTCCAGGGCGGCGGCGTCGGCGTCGCGCTTGTCCTGACCGGTCAGCCCCGCGGCCGCCGCCAGTTCCGCGGCTTCTGCCTGCATCCTGGTCAGGTCGCGTTCCTCAGCCGCGTCGCGGGCCAGCTCACGAAGCCGGCGCGCGTTCTCCTCACGAACCGCCGCGTTGTCCCGGGCGGTCCGCGCCTTGCCCTCCGCGGTTTCCGCACGCAGGCGCTCACTGGCGGCGTTGTGCCTGTCCACTTCGGCCAGACCGCGCAGCCGGTGTGCCTCGTCGGCCTGGAGCTTCGTGATGATGTGATGCCGCTCGGCGTTGGCCCGCTCGGCCTCGGCGATTTCCCGCTGGTCGGCGGCGATGTCGGCCTGCCGAATCGCCTCGTTGCGGTGCGCCCGCGCTCTGGCGGCGTGGTCCCACGCCTCCGCTGTCCGGGAGGCAGCCGCCCGGCGGTGCGCGTCTGCCCGCTCGGCGGCCTTCTCCGCGGCGTCGGCCTGCTTCTCCGCCACCTCCGCCAGCTTCGCGGCCGCGTCCTTGTGCTGGATCGCCTGCAGCTTCCATCGGCGCGCCTGCTCGGCGCGCTTGGCGGCCTCGTCGGCATTTCCGAGGGCCTTGTGGGTGGCGATCGTGGCGTCGATCGCGTGCACCGCGGTCTGCGTCGCCTGGTGCGCCGCCTCGGCCGACAACGACAGGCCCTGAGCCATGTCGGCCCACTCCGTGCCGTAGGGCAGCTGCGCCTCGTTGACCAGAACGTTCGCCGCTTCCTGGGCGACGGCGGCGGCGTTCCTGGCCTCCGTGGCGAAGTTGCGGGCATCCGTCAGGTTCACCGCGGCCGCCGTCTTCACGGCCTCCAGGTCGCGTAGCGGGCCCCTGGCGTCCAGAATCTGTGCCGCGCGGCGGCCGTTGATCGCGCCGCTGGTCATCGCGTTCGCAACCTGCTGCAGCGCCTTCACACCCGCGCCGTGGGCCTGGATCAGCCGCACCCGGGCCTCATTGGCCTTGCGCGAACGCACCGCGAGGTCGCCGGCCTCTTCGATCGCCTTCAGTTCGGCCTCGCGGCTGGCGATCAGCTCCTCACGCAGCTCCGCGTCCCGGATCCCGGCCTCGACCAAGCCCCACTCGAAGAACTCGGTGATCGCCGCGTCGCCACCGGCCAAGGCGTCGACCGCGGCGGCATGCACGTTCGGGCTCTCCACCTCATCGGTGGAATCAATGATCAGCTGAACCCGGTTGCGCAGTTCCGCGGCACGGTCGGCCTGATGTTTGGTCAACTCAGCGTCGCGCTGACGGGCGATTTCTGCGCCGTACGCCTTGAACGCCTCACGGTCACGCGGCTTCGCCGTCGGCGCGAGAACGCGTTCGACCTCTGCGTTGAACGTCGGGCCGCCAGTGCCGCGTAGCGCGCGGATTTCGGTAACCAACGCCTGATCGGCCTGCTGGCGGCGCTGCTCGGCCCTCTTGACGGCCTGGGTGTAGCCGCCGTTCGGGGCAAGGAACGCCACGATTGCCGCGTCACCCGCCGCCAGCGCAGCAGCCGCAGCTTCGCGCACCTCCGGATCGGCGTGCGCCTCGGCGTACCAGCACATCAACTGATACGTGACATCGTCGGTGCTGCCCGAGCGCACCGTTTTCGGCGCGAACGTCGGGTATTTGAACAAGTCGTTCAGCGACTGCCCGGCAGTTTTGGCCGCAGCCGGCGCCGGCGCCGGTGGTGGTGATGGTGATGGTGGAGTGGGTGGTGCGGCGAATGCGCCGGCCGGCGTCAGGCCGGCCAGCACGGCTACCGCCGTCGTGGTGACCACGAGGCGGCGCAGATGTGTCTTCGACAAAGCGGCTCCAGTCCGTCGTACAACGGACCCCCGTCCGGTCCGCAAGCCGCTTGAACATAAGGCACCATCTATGGGCAACCAAGATCTCGGCGAGTCAGAACAATGACACACGTCGTTTTCTGATCTTGGCCGGTGCCACAGTAAACGGTCCGAATTTACGAGAACGGGGAGAGAGCAAACATGATTCGCACCTGGCTGGCCGGCACTCTGGTCGCCGCCACCGCCGTCACGGGCGTCACCGCGGGGACGCCCGTGCTCGCCGCCGAACCGAGCAGCATTCCCTGCGAGTTCACCGTCGGATCGCCCACCACACTGCTGCCCCCGCGGGCGCTCGCCACGCACCTGGCCGTCGCCTCGCCGTACGGCGCGGTGCGGGCCGCGGCCATGACCGCGCTCAACTCGCCGCGCGGCGAGGTCGCGGTGTGGGAGTTCATCCCCGCCGGGTGGTGCCAGGCGACGATCCGCGCCGAGCAGGACGCGGCGATGAACGACCACATCATCGCGCGGGTGCTGGCCACCCACGCGTACGAGACGTCTCCGTGGGTGTGGTCCGCGGCGAACGCCGCCAAGACCGCTCCCGCTGCGGAAAAGGAGTACTTCGTCCGCTTCGGGCTGGAGGAGGCGCGGGCCGCCGACCAGCGCGCGAGAGACGAGGACGGCGCGCACGCCGCGGCACTCCGCCAGTACGACCGCGACTACGTGGCCCAGTTGCGCGACACGGCGCAGGGCGAGCAGGTGCGCATCGCGGCGGCGTGGGCGCTGCGGCCGGAGGCCACCGACAGCGACATCGTCGAGTTCTACACGTACGCCTGGTCGAGCTTCGGCAAGCTGGACCTTGAGCGGTTCCAGCTGACCACGGCCGACCAGGAAATGCGCTGGTTCGCCGCGGTGGACCGGCTCCAGCGGTCCGCGCTGGAGGCGCAGGCGGCCGCCGAAGCGGCCAGCGGTGAGGCGCAGAAAGCGCTGCAGCAGCAGGCGGCCGACGCCTGGGGTCAGGTGGCCGCCGGGGCCGCGCCCTCGGCGTCCGGGTGGCTGGCGGCCAAACAGACCGCCGACGCTCAGGCGCAACAGTGGGCGGCGGTCTACCAACTCGCGCTGCGACAGACCGGTCCGAACTGGAAGGCGATGACCAAGCCAGCGCGCGGCAACCGCGACGCGTGGGAGCGGGACAGCCGCAACGCCCGCGATCGAGCGGCGTACTGGCAGCAGGTGGTCGCCGACGCGCTCGCCGCGGAGGAGGACATCCGGCCCCACGTCAGCTAGACCAACGGAAAGGGCCGGGTCGCCGCGAGGTGACCCGGCCCTTTCCGCTCCCCGCGCGCTAGTGCGAAATCCGTGTGTTGGCCATCCGCCAACTGCCCTTCGCCGAGGTCCATGGCTGAACCGCCGGGTCGAAGCCGCCGGACTTGGCCCGGATCGACCAGAGCGACGCCTTCGCGTCCTCGTCTCGCCGCATCACCACCAGGTCGACCCGGGCGTCACCGTTGACGTCGGTGGCGACCGGGAACAGCGCGTCGAACGTCCACGCCGTCGGCGACGCCCACTTCTCCGCGAAGCTGACCGTCCCCGAGGCGATGTTGTCGTGCAGCCACACCCCCGAGGTCGTGGCCGTCTTCTTGCGAATCATGACCACCTCCGCCCGGTTGTCCCGGTCGAAGTCGCCCATCACCGGCGTGCCGGCCTCAGCCAGCTTCACCCCGGTGTTCGACCAGCGTTCCACCGGCGCGGCGAACCCGCTGTCGCCGCCCAGGGCGAGCCACATCTGCGCACCCTTGGTGGCGTGCTGGACGAACGTCACCAGGTCACCCTTGCGGTCGCCGTCGACGTCCCCGGCCACCACCCGGCCGGTCACCAGCGCGGCGGGCGCGGTGGCGACCTCCTGCCGGAACGTGCCGCCCGCCTCGCCGTACAGCGTCATCAGGATCGGCCTCTTGGCCGCGTCGGTGCCATAGACGGCAATGTCGGTACGGCCGTCGGCATTGACGTCGGTGGCGACCGGCGTCTGCAGGGTGTAGCCCGTGGTCGAGGTGGCCGGCTTGGCCTCCCACACCGTGCGGGGCGCGCCGGTGAACGCATCGACGTTGCCGAACACTTCGAACCGGTAGCTGAAGTTCGCCAGCTTGTAGAGGACCGCGCTGTCCTGCCCGGCTCTGCCATCGAACTCACCGTTGACCGGCTGCGCGCTCAGGGCACGCCACCCGGCCGGCGCACTCCACACCCGGCGGGCGGTGCCGGTCTGGCGGCCGACGTGCCCGAAGACCCACAGCGTCGAGGCCGCGGTGCCGTTGTCGTAGAACGCCGTCAGGTCACTGGCGTCCGGCGGCAACCGGTCGTACGTCTGCTCGAAGGTGATCAGCGCGCTGAGCTTGCCGGTCGCGAGCGCCGCGTTGGCGGCCACGGCACGGTTCTTGTACGCCAGCCGCTCGGCCTCGTCCCGGATGCCGATGACGACCGCGCGCATCTCCTCGTACCGCTCGATCCGGCGGCGCTCCTCGTCCTGGGCGGCCACGTCGTGGATGCCCCTGTCGATGAACTCCCGCCACTGGGCCGGGCCCTCGTCGTACAGCACGATGGCGATCGCGTGCGAGGTCAACGTGTAGAACGGGTCGCTCTCGATTCTCGTGTAGAGCCGGTCCAGGAAGACGCTGTCGCTGACCAGATACCACGACTCGTCCTCGTTGCCCGGCTGCCCGAACGAGGTCCCGACCGCGATGCCCGCGTACTTGCGCTTGGCGCGGCGCTCGGCCTCCGCCCTTTTCTCCTGGTCGCCTTCGTAGATGTCGGCCAGATGGTCGGCCTGGTCGGGGTAGAAGTAGCTTGCCCCGAACGAGGTCAGGAACTCGACCCGCGCGTCCGGCGTGGCGGTCACCGCGGCGGCCGCCGCGGCGATCGAGCGGGTCGCCCACGGCTTGGTGGCCCGCAGGTGCTCCCAGACGTTGAAGGCGAAGTTGCGGTCACCGGAGCCGACCGCGGACGCGTCCGGGAACGTGTAGTCCACCATGTCGGCGACCGCCTGACGCCGGTAGCGGGCCTCGAACGCCGCGGTCCGATCCTTGGTCTCCTGCCGGATGTCCCGGTCGTTGGCGGCGTACACGTTCGTCCGGATGAACGTGGTGCACGCGTCGCACCGCTGCGTCTCCGGTGCGTACGTGCCGATCGCCAGCTCCGCGCCGGCGCGTACCTCGGTGTCGAAGACCGCGCGGCGCCACAGCTCGATGGTGAACTGATAGTCGACCTTGGCGTACTCCTCCCAGGACGAGGCTGGCATGCCGACGACCAGGCCGGCCTTTTCCTTCTCCAGGATCGAGGCCTCCGGCGGCGGAGGCAGCTCCGCGGGGTCACTCGGGACCTCGGTGTCCGGCGGATCGTCCACCGTGGTGCCGGCCCTGCTCGCAAGCCCTCCCGGCGGCGGCGCGCCGAGAGCCGCGCCCGGCGTAGCTAAGAAGATCATCGCCGCCGTGGACGCGGCGATAATGTGACGTACCCCCATGCTCACCCTTCCCGTCGCAATGCCCGATCCATTCACGATTGTGAAATCCAGGCTGCTCGGATTCTGCCCGACGGAGGCTGCGGAGGATGGCCGACAAGCACAATGTGTCGGGTTGGCGACACCGATGATCGTCAACGCGACGGTACGTCTAACCATTGTGGAGAGACAGCTCGACAACGAGCCATCAAAGCGTAGCCGCCCCGAAGTCGTCCACCGCAAAGCTGATTAGTAACTTCCGCGCGAGGGCGGTGAGCCAATCGTGGAAATAGACTCGGGACTCCTGCGGCCATCGCTCGCCCGGCTCCGGCGTGATCGGGTCCTGCTCGGATATCGCCGTCCACGCTCTGCCGCAGCTGTGCCATTTCGGTCGGCGCTGCCGGGTGTCGGGCACTCACCCATGCTCGAAGATCCTCCGCGGACCGCCGATCTTCTCCACACCTTCACCAGTTCTGTGCTAGGGCCTGTGTTGAAGTCGGTCACAGCCATTCGTTAATCGCGGCGATCTGTACGGTAGCCGGCCGGGATGCGACGGCAAGCGCGTGGCCGCTAGCTGCCGACCCGCTTCCCTGGCGGATCGGGTCCAGTCAGGGTAGGTGCGTCCCCCGCCCCGGGTGGGCCCTCCGGCAGTTCGCCGCCGGGGGCGGATGTCGCGGAGCTGCCATGAACAACACTGGCCTGGTCCGGGTGACCGTCGCGGCACCGGCCCGGCGGATCGACCTGGCCCTGCCCGAGCGGTCGCCGCTCGCCGAACTGCTGCCCGCCCTGTTGACGCACGCCGGCGAGAGCCTCGCCGACGCCGGGGTGGGTGCCGGCGGGTGGGCGCTGCGCCGGGTTGACGGGACCACGCTGGAGCCGGCCCGTACGCTGGCCGGGCATCGGGTACGGGACGGCGAGGTGCTGTACCTGACGCACGCCCGTACCGACTGGCCCGAGTTGGAGTACGACGACCTGGTCGACGCGATCGCCACCGGCTCGGCCCGGCTCGGCGGCGCCTGGGGTCCTGCGCACACCCGGGCCGCCGGTCTCGGCGTGGGCGCGCTGGCCGCCCTGCTCTGCCTGGTCGCGGTGTTACGGGCGGGACCGCCGTGGTCCGGTCCGGCAGGGTGGGCACTCGGCACGGCCGGCCTGCTGCTCGCCGTCGGTGTCGTGCTGGCCCGGGCGGCCGGTGACGCCGGGGGCGGCGTGGTCAGCGCGCTGGTCGCGTTGCCGCTGGCCGTCGCGGGCGGCGGCCTCGCCCTGGCCGGTGACCGCGCGCTGACCGCGCTCGGCGCGCCGCATCTGCTGACCGCCGGAGCCGCGCTCCTCCTCGCCTCGATCGTCGGCCTGCTCGGTGTGGTGGACCGGGCCGCGCTGTTCGTCGCCGGTGCCACGGCCGGACTGTTCGGCGTCATCGGCGGCTGGCTCACCACCCTGGAGGCGCTGGAGGCGCACGAGACCGCCGCGCTCGTGGCGGGCCTCGGTCTGGCGTTCTCACCGGTACTCGCCCCGCTGTCGATCCGGCTCAGCCGGGTACCGATGCCGGTCCTGCCCCGCGTCGCCGCCGACCTGGTACGCGACGACCCGCAGCCACCCCGGACCGCGGTGTACGCCGCCGTACTGCGAGCGGACAGCCTGCTCACCGGCATGGTGGCCGGCCTGGCGCTGGCCGCCGCCGTCTGCCAGGTGTTACTGGTACGCGCCGGCGGCGCCGCCGCGACGATCCTGGTGACCGTCCTGACGATCGGCTTCCTGCTCCGCGCCCGGCTGTATCCGATCGGGCGGCAACGACTGCCGCTGCTGCTCCCCGGGCTCACCGGGGCGGTGTCCCTGGCCACCGGGCCGCTGATGGCCGACCGGTCGGACCTGCTCGCCGTGACCGGACCGGTCCTGCTGCTGGCCGGCGGGCTCGTCGCGCTGCTCGCCGTGGTGTACAGCGTCCGCCGGCCCGGCCCGTACCTGGGACGGTACGCGGAGCTGCTGGAGGTGCTGGTGGTGTTGGCGGTCCTGCCGGTGGTCTGCTCCGTGCTCGGCCTGTACGGCTACGTACGCGGGTTGGGCGGCTGACATGGCGTCCAAGCGCGACCAGTTGCACGCGTACCAGTTTCTGGTGCAGCGGGTGATCTCGGGCCTGGTGACCAGGGAGAGCGACCCGGAGCAGCCTCCGTTCCGCCGGCCGGTCTACGCCGCGTACGGTGGCATCGCCCTCGCGGTCATCGCGCTGGCCGTCGTCGGCATCTACGGGATCATCGTGCCCGGCGGCGCCAAGAGCTGGCGCGGCGGCGACGCGGTGGTGGTCGAGAAGGAGACCGGGACCCGCTACGTCTACCTGGACGGCCGGCTGCATCCGGTTGCCAACTACACCTCGGCCCTGCTTGCACTCGAGCGGCACGCGCGGACCCGGGTCGTGTCGCGCAACTCGCTGCTCGGGGCGACCCGGGGGCCGCGCATCGGTATCCCGGACGCGCCTGACGCCCTGCCCGCGCCGAAGCGGTTGCTCGCCGGGGAATGGACGTTCTGCTCCCAGCCTGGCCGGGACCGGACCGGGGCGGCCGTCTCCGAGTCGGTGCTGATGGTCGGGCACCGGCCGGCGGCGGGCGACCCGCTGGCGGAGCGCGCGCTGCTGGTCGCGGTGGCCGGAACCGGCGAGCGTCACCTGGTGTGGCACGGATACCGACATGCGATCGACAAGGCGGACACCGTCGCCGTGGAGGTGGCGCTGCGCGCCGGACCGGCGATCCCGATCAGCCCGGCGGTGCTCGACGTGCTGCCGGCCGGCCGGTCGATCGCGCCGATCGCGGTGCGGGATGTCGGCAAGCAATCCCGGGCGGTGCCCGGCCGGAAGGACATCCGGGCCGGCCAGCTGCTGGTGGCGACGAGTTCCGGGGGCGTACAGCACTATCTCGCCGAGGTCGGTCAGTTGCGGCCGATCAGCGAGTTGCAGTACGACATCCAGCTCGCCTCCCGCCGGACCGCCGCCGCGTACCCCCGTAAGAAGCCGGCCGGCGTCCCGCTCAGCCTGCTGGAGGCGGCCGGGGCCAAGCAGGCGCCCGCCGTACCCGTGGCGGCCGGTGATCCCCCCGTGCTGCCGCCGGAGTTCGCGGCCGGCGCCACGACGACCACCATGTGCCTGGTGTTCGCCCCGGGTGGGCCGGTGCCGACCGTGCTGCTGGACCCGGCGATGCCGGGCGTCGACCCGATGCGGCAGACCGCAGGCAGCACCGACCGAGGTACTCGACTCGCCGACCGGGTGCTGGTGCCGGGTGGCAGGGCCGCGGTCGTGGAGTCGATGCCCGCCCCGGATGCTCCGGCGGGCACCCTGCTGATGGTCACGGACCTCGGCATCGCCCACCCGCTGGCCGAGCCGAAGGTCCTCGAGGTGTTGGGCTACCCCGGGGTACGCCCGGTACGCATGCCGGCCGGAGTGGTCAGCCGCCTGCCGATGGGCACCACCCTGAGTCACGACGGCGCGATGCGTCACAGCCAGACCTGACCTGGTCCCGGCCGGCGGTTCCGGTCGGGGTCAGCCGGAAGCGGCCCCGGGAGAGGTTTCTCCCGGGGCCGCGACGCGTCGGGTGACCGAGGTCAGTGGCGGTGGATCCGCGCCGGGCGGGACTCCTCGGTGCGCCGCTCGCCGACCTGCCACAGGTCCTCGTCGATCAGCTCCACGGTGGCCGGCGCGTCCGTCTCCCGGATCAGTCGGGCCCTGGGCGGGACCGCGTGCGGGTCGCCCTTGCCCGCCTTGCCGCTCAGCAACGCGGGCATGCCGGGGGTGGGGTTCTGGGATCCACGGCCCCGGCCGGTGCCCGAGGGGCGGGCCGCGCCCGATCCCCCGCCGCCGCCCACGCCCGCCCCGGCTCCGGCCATCGGCGGCATCATGGGCGGCATCATCGGCGGGGTGCCGCCGGCCGAGGCCGAAGTCCCGGCCAGGGTGGCGGGCGGCAGCGCTGGCGGCGGGCCGCTCGGCGCGACCTGCGCCGGCCCGCCGACCGGGGCGGCCGCCTGCGGGATCGAGGCAGCGCCCGCACCGGCACCACCACCACCGAGGCTGGCCGCGCCGGCACCGCCGCCCAGCCCGCCGAGGTTCACCCCCGGGACGCGGGCGCCGCCGAGATTCGCGGAGGGCACCCGTCCGTTTCCGCCGGTACCGCCGATCGGCGGGATCATCGGCGGGATCCCGGGACCGATGCCGGGGCCACCGCCGATCGGCGGGGTGGGTCCACCGGGACCTATTCCGCCCGGGGACGGGGCGCCGGTGGACGGCAGGGTGGGTGTGGATGGCTGGCCGGAGAGAGACGGCGCTGTGCCGCCGCCGGGCGTCGTCGCCTCGCCCCCCTGGGCGGGGATCTCCGACGTGCCGTTGGGGACGCTGCCCGGCGGCACGGCTCCGGGCCCGGGGCCGACAGCGTTGCCGCCGGGGCCGACAGTGTTGCCGCCGGGGCCGAGGGCCGGGGACGGGGTGTCGGCGGGCAGCGTGCCCATCGGGTCCGGGAGCCAGATGTCCCCGTTCGCGGCCGCCGTCACCGCTCTGGTCGCGTCGCCGAAGAGCCTGCCGAGATTGGCCATCCTGTCATTGGCGGCCCGGAGGTATGCCTCGATCTGGCTCGCGAGCATGCCACCGCCCATCGCCCAGCCGGCATCGGCCCCGAACCCGCCGGAAAGACTGTCGACCGCCTCGAGCTGTGCGATCAGCGGCTTGGCCAACTCGTACTGCTGTTGGACGAAGTAATAGGTGGGGATGATGTCGTCACCGGCGAGCCGGATCGCTTCCCATGGCGCCGCCGTGGCGATAATTTCGCTCCTCCCCTCGATCGCCACCGCATCGCTCATGGCGGAGTTGAGCATCTTGTCGCCGTTGCCGTCGGGCCACGCGCCGTTCAGCGCGGTGGTTTCCTCGCTTATCGACTTCGCCGCCGCGGCCACCTCCTCCGAGGCTCGCTGCCACACGCCGGCCTGGGACAGCACGACCACCGCGTGGCCTTTCTCGGCCGTCATGATCTTCACCAGCCGCTCGAACTCCGCGCGGTAGTCCACGTCAGTTCCCCCCCGGCGTCGGCGTGGTCGGGTTGAACACGCCCTCGATGGAGATCCGGTTCTCTTCGTTCGCGGCGAGATACTCGTGGCCGCCCTGCCGGGCCGCGTACTCGAACCCGTCGAAGCGGGTGTTGACAGCGGTCATGAAATTCTTCAGGCCCTCGAGGGCTCTATTGTTCGCCTCGACGAACGTCTTGCATTCCTCCAGCCCTCCGCAACCGGAAAGCTGCTCTGTCGGCGGGTTGGTCCTGACGAGCGTGTAGCTAAGCATCGCGTCGGGTTGCCCACTGAGCAGCCCGCCTCCTGGATGTGTCATCTGTCCTCCCGGTCCACTGGGGTCGGTGCGGTGGATTCAGTTCAGCATTCGCCTCGGCGGGCAGGGTGCCCGACGACCGCAAGCGGTCAGGCCGGATCCCCCGGTGGCAGCCAGGCGAGTTGGACGATCTGCGGTACGCCCCGGCGGGTCACCAGCCGTCCACGGCCCGGCGGCAGCGGCTCGGCCTTGAGCCCGCCGAGCAGCGGTCCCTCGTCCTTCGACCCGGACAGCAGCAGGCCGGCCGAGCCGACGTCCCGGAGCCGGGCGATGAACGGGTCGTGCATCGCCCGGCCGGCCCCGCCGGTACGCCGGGTGACCACCAGGTGCAGACCGATGTCCCGGCTCTGCGGCAGGTACGGCAGCAGCGGCAGCAACGGGTTGTTCGCCGGCGTGGTCACCAGGTCGTAGTCGTCGACGAGGACGAAAAGTTCCGGCCCCGCCCACCAGGCCCGCTTGCGCAACTGCTCCGGGGTGACGTCGGGTCCGGGCAGCCGGTCGGCCATCCCCCGGGCCGCCTCCGCGATCAGGTGCGCGGTGGTGGCCAGATCGGTGCCGTAGCCGAGCAGGTGCTCGTTGCCCACCTCGCCCAGCAGCCCCCGCCGGTGGTCGATCAGGAGCACCCGGGCCCGCGCTGGCTCGTACGTGTGCGCGATCCGGCGGGCGAGCAGGCGCAGGAACCCGGTCTTGCCGGACTCGATGTCGCCGAGGAGCAACACGTGTGGTTCGGAGTCGAAGTTCAGCCGCGCCGGCCCGAGATCCTGCTCGGCGATGCCGATCGCGATCTGGAGGTTCTGCGGGTCGTCCGCCGGCGGCAGGTCGAGGTAGGGCACCCGGTTGGGCAGCATCCGCACCGCCGGCGCCGGGTCACCCGTCCAGGCGCCGCGCACGGCGTCGACCATTCGGGCCACCGCGGCGGCCAGGTCGTCGGACGTCCGCTGGCCGTCGACGCGCGGCAGCGCCATCAGCATCTCGTGCTTGCTGACGCTGATCCCGCGGCCGGGTGCGTCCGCCGGCACCCGCATGGCGACCTTCCGGTCGATCACCGAATCGATGGGGTCGCCGAGCCGCAGCTCCACCCGGGTGCCGAAGAGGTCCCGCACCGTGGTCCGCAGATCGAACCAGCGCGAGCAGGCGACGAGCAGGTGCACCCCGTAGGCCAGGCCGCGGGCGGCGATCCCGGCAACCACCTCCTCGAGGTCCTCGAACTCCTTCCGGAACGTCAGCCAGCCGTCCACCACCAGGAAGACGTCGCCGTACGGGTCGTCGGTGACAGCACCGCCCGCGAGCAGCGCCCGGTAGCTGGCCATGCCGTCGACCTCCCGGTCGGCGAACCGGCGTTCCCGCTCAGTGAGTAGCGTCGCCACCTCGGCGACCGTACGCCGCACCGCCGCCGGGTTCTGCCGGCCGGCGACTCCGCCGACGTGCGGCAGCCCCCGGAGCGAGCCGAGGGCGCCCCCGCCGAAGTCCAGGCAGTAGAACTGCACCTCGCGCGGCGTGTGGGTGAGCGCGAGGCTGGCGATGATGGTACGCAGCGCGGTGCTCTTCCCGCTCCGCGGCGCACCAACCACCACGGCGTGTCCGGCCGCACCCGCCAGCTCCAACACCAGCGGATCGCGCCGCTGCTCCAGTGGCCGGTCGACGACCCCCACCACCGCCCGCAACGATCCGCACCGGTCGGGCGGGGTCGCCCGAAGCCCCCGTCCCGGCTCGGTGGTCAACCCGCCGAGCAGCCCGTCCAGGGTCGGGGACTCCGCCAGCGGCGGCAGCCACACCTGGTGTGCCGGCGTGCCGCGGCCGACGATCCGCTCCACCAGGATGTCCAGCAGGCTCTCCCCGACCGCCTCGTCCGGATCCTCCTCGGCCTCGGTGGGCTCCTCCTCGGCCTCGATCCGGGGAGCGAGGTAGCTGGTCGTGTACTCGATCAGCCCGAGCTGTTCCGGCTCGCCCGCACCGGTGGCGGTCCCGACCATCGGGCTGTGCACGCCGGAGACGTACGCCGAGCGGAACCGCGCCATCGGCTCGGTACCGAACTTCAGGAATCCGTGGCCCGGCGCCCGGGGCAGCGAGAACGCGTCGGGTACGCCCAGCACCACCCGACTGTCCATGTCGGAGAAGGTACGCAGGCCGATCCGGTAGGAGAGATGGGCGTCCAGGCCGCGCAGCCGACCCTCCTCCAACCGCTGGCTGGCCAGCAGCAGGTGTACGCCGAGCGAGCGGCCCACCCGACCGATCTGCACGAAGATGTCGATGAAGTCCGGCCGGGCCGACAACAGCTCGCTGAACTCGTCACAGACCACGAACAGCGTCGGCACCTCGGAGAGCGGCGCGCCAGCGGCCCGGGCCTTCTCGTAGTCGCGCAGCGAGGAGAAGTTGCCCGCCGCCCGGAGCAGTTCCTGCCGCCGGATCAGCTCACCGTTGATCGCGTCGGCCATCCGGTCGACCAGTGGCAGCTCGTCGGCGAGGTTGGTGATCACCGCGCTGGTGTGCGGCAGCCGGTCCATCCGGGCGAAGGTGGCGCCGCCCTTGAAGTCGATCAGCGCGAAGTTGAGCATGTTCGGCGGATGGGTCACCGCCAACGCCAGCACCAGGGTACGCAGCAGCTCGCTCTTGCCCGAGCCGGTGGCGCCGATCAACAGCCCGTGCGGGCCCATGCCCTCCTGCGCCGACTCCTTGAGGTCGAGCTCGATGGGGGTGCCGTCCGGCCGGATGCCGAACCGCACCCGCAGCCGGTCCCGGCTGGGCCGCTGCACCCAGGTCTCCGAGGGGTCGAACGCGTACGGGTCACCGAGGTCGAGCAGGTCCTCGAGGCCGAGTTCGGCGTTCAGCGGCTGCTCGCCCCGGCTGCCCCCGGTGAGCCGCAGCGGCGCGAGCTGGCGGGCCAGCGCCTCGGCCCCGTCCATCGCGAGGGTGTCGGCCCGGCCCAGCTCGGTCTCCCCCTCGGTGGTGAGGCTGGACAGCGAGCCGTCGTCGGCAAGGTCCAGCACCACGGTGGACCGTTCCAGGGCCCTTGGCGGTGCGGTGGTCAGGTCGATCACCGCGACGCCCTCGACGCCGCCGCCGGTCATCAGGTGGTCGGAGCCGGCGATCGCGCCGCCGTCGAGTACCACCACGAGGTGCGGGCCGGCGACGCGGACGCCCCCGTTGTCGGGGTCGAAGCGCGGACGGTCGCCCAGCAGGTCCTCCAGCATCGCTTCGAGGGCGGTGATCGTCGGGGCGACCAGCCGGACCGGGCCGAGCGCGTCCGTACGCTCCGGGTGCAGCGCGTGCGGCAGCCACTTGAGCCACTCCCACTCCGGCCGGCACTCCGGCCCGGCGCAGACCGCGATCCGCAGGTCGTCCGGCGCGTGCAGGGTGGCAAGCTGACCCAGCATCGCCCGGACCAGGCCGGTGACCCGCTCGTGGTCGCCGCGCACGTGGATCCGGCTGAACCCGTTGACCGCCATCGCCAGCGGCAGGTCCGGGATCGCCGAATAGGTGGTGATGAACCGGCGCAGGGCAAGCGCGGAGAGCGGCTCCAACTGCTCCATCGGCCTGGTGTCCGGCGGGATCAGCCGAGTAGCCAGGCTCTGCCGGCCGACGCCGATCCGGGTCACGCCGAAGTCCAGGTCGTCCCGGCGCCGTTCCCAGAGCCGGTAGCTCGGCACCAGCGACCACAGCGTCTCGGGGTCCGGGTGCAGGTACCAGAGCGCGGCCCGCTGCCGGTCGGCGGCGCGACCGACGCGGATCCGGTGCTGGGCCAGGCCCCGCAGGTAGACCCGGCGGGCGTTGCCCATCTCGCGCTTGCTCGGCCCACCGCTGTTGAGGAAGGCCACCGCGACCATGGCGAGCATCGCCACGCCGAACAGCCCGAAGACCACGTAGCGCAGAGTCGCGTACGATCCGGAGCCGCTGCCGCCGAACATGCCGCCGCCCGTGAACAGGAGCACCATCGCGCCCATCATCGCGATCATGGGCAGGACCATCAGCAGTTGTGCCCACTGCCGGGCCGGCGGCGCTGGGATCTCCGGTGGCGCCTCCAGTAACAGCTCTCCGGCTGGCATCTCCGGAGCGGGCCGGCGAGACGGCCTGCGCACCACCACCGTCGCCATGACCGCGACCTCCCTACGTATTCCGCCTGCCAGGATCGTCGCCGCTGCCGAGTACGCGCGGGCCGGGATGGCCGGAAGGTGCCGGCGGGACCGCCGGTCGACCGGGGCCCCCTAGCGTCGACACCGGGGGCCGCACCCGCGGCCCGGGCCGACCCGGCTCACCAGCACCCGGCATCAGCAAGAAGGAGCAGCCGATGAGCATGCTTGCCGGTAGAACACCAGGGTTAGATTCCGCGTCGCAGTCCACCAGCGTCGTCGCCGATTCCATGGCGTCGTACATCGACAGGTTGGAGGCGATCGTGGCGGAGGTGATCGCGACATGGCGGGGAGGCGCAGACCAGGCCTTCAAGGACAAGCACACGGAGTGGCGCGCGGCCGGCGACGACTGCGTCCGCAAACTCCGCGAGCAGTCGGTCGCCCTGCAGAAGGGCAGCGGCGAGTACAACAACACCAACCTCGAAGCGATAGGGCTGATGAGGGCGACGCAGCCCGGCGGCGGGGCCGCGCCGTTCGGCGGTAACCTCGGCGGCCCGGTCGCCGATTGATAGTCCGGACCTAGCAGAAAGGACTCGGCACATGACCGACTGGATCAGAGCCGAATTCGGGGCTCTTGACCACCTCCGGCAAGGCATCGCCACGACCGGCGCCGGTTTCGACGGCGAACACGACACCTGGTCGTCCGTCATCGGCCAGCTCGTGGAGGACTGGCCGGACATGGCCGGCGCCAAATTCAACGAGGTCACCACTGCGGCGCTGAACTTCGACCGGTTGAACAACGAATTTCTCGTCATGCTGGGGGTCGCCGTCGACCGGGCGAACCAGCTCTACCAGGGCACTCTGGCGGAAGTCAGCAGGTTGATCCCGGACACCTGATCGGCGCGGACACCAGCTCGGCGCAGCGGGCCCGGCTATCCCGGGGCCGCTGCGCCGAGGCCGACCCCGCGACATGCGTTTCCGCACCCAGCCCCCGGCAAGGGGTCCACCGCCCCGCCCACGGGTGTCCACCGCCCCGCCA
This sequence comes from Plantactinospora sp. ZYX-F-223, assembly GCF_039649625.1. Lineage (NCBI taxonomy): Bacteria > Bacillati > Actinomycetota > Actinomycetes > Micromonosporales > Micromonosporaceae > Plantactinospora > Plantactinospora sp. ZYX-F-223. Next base: position 78,137 of record NZ_JBDJAV010000011.1, read on the forward strand.
AGGGTCCGGGCAAGGGTGCCGCCCCCGGGCCAAGGGTGCGGCGGAGCAGGTCAGCTCCGGATCGTCCGCTCCTCGACGGGGGGCGGCGGAAACAGGAAGATCTCCTCCGGTGGCTCGTCGCGGGGCGGGGCGGCCGGCAGCAGCTCCGCCCGCCCCGGCAGCCAACGGCGGCGCCGGCCCCGCGGCAGCGCCCAGGCCAGGACCGCGGCCAGCGCGAGAGCCAGCGCACCCGCGCCCGCACCGAGCTTCGCGCTGGCGCTCGTCCGGTCCCACCAGGCGGCGACGCGGACCGCGTCCGGATCCGGCGCGGGGAGCACCACCTCGGGCATCGCGAGCGGGTCGCGCTCGGAGAGCCCCTCCGTCACCGCCCGGTACGGGTCGACGACGCCAGCACCGAACTCCCGGCTGGCCCGGCCGCCCCGGGCCGGTGCGGCGGTCGCCATGAGCCGCTGGGCCGTCTGTTCCGCGGTCAGTTTGGGCCAGGCCGAACGCACCAGAGCGGCGGCGCCGGCGACGAACGGTGCGGCGAAGCTGGTGCCGTCGTGATAGGTGTGTCCACGCGCCCTGGTCGCGCCGACCACCCGCGTGCCCGGCGCCACCAGGTCCACGTAGTCGCCGACCTGGGAGCCTGATGAGCGGGCACCGGCGATGTCGATCGCGCCGACTCCGAGTACTCCGGGATAGGCCGCCGGAAACGACGCCGTCGGCCCGATGTCCTGCCGGTTGCCCACCGCCGCGACCAGCAGGGCGTCCTTGGACTGCGCGTAGCGGACGGCGTTGCGTACCGCGCGGAAGTCGCCGTAGCCGGAGAGCGACAGATTGATCACCTTGGCGCCGTGGTCGGCGGCGTACCGGATGCCCCGGGCGACCGCGGCGGGATCGATCGGGCTCGGCTCGCCCTGGTCGTTGAGTTCGCGGTCGGTGATCCGGACCGGCAGGATCCGCGCGCCGGGCGCGACCCCGCGAAAGCCGACCCCGCCCGCCGGCCCGGCGGCGATGATGGAGCCGACCGCGGTGCCGTGCGAGACGCAGTCGAAGTTGCCCCGCAGGTCGCCGACGAGGAAGAAGTCCCGACCGGGCAGCACCCGCCCGCGCAACTGCGGATGGTCCGCGTCCACTCCGGAGTCGACCACCGCAACGACGACGCCGGCACCCGTGCTGTGCCGCCAGGCCCCCGGCAGGTCGAGCAACTGCTGCGCCCACGGCAGGTCGGTGATGGCCGACCGCCCGGGCTCCGGGTCCCGGCAGGCGCCGGCCGGCGGCGCGGCCGACGCGGGCCCGGCCGAGACCGAGGGCACGGCCACCGCCACCGCGATGGCCAGGAGAACGGCGGTGGGTCTCTTCACGATGATGCATGCTCCGACCGCGCTCCGGGTCCTGGCCATCCGTGACCGGAACAGGTCAGTGTCATCCGGAGCGGCCGGGGCCGCGACATGCTGCTTATCGGGTGTGGACCACGTGGGGAGGCCAGGTTGGACATCTCAGTTGGCGAGCTGTCCGCGCGGCTCGCCGAGTACGCACGGCTGACCGAGGATCTGCTGGCGATGCGCGAGGGGATCGACAAGATCCGCATCACCGCCTACTCGGCGGACGGGCTGGTCACCGTCACGGTCGGCGGCCGGGGTGAGCTGATCGACCTCGAACTGGATCCACGAATCTACCGCGAGCCGGACTCAACGGCCCTGGCCGGAAGCATCGCCGGGACCATCCGGGACGCGGCCGAGGCGGCGGCCCAGGACGCGGCCCGGATCGCCGGGCGGGTGACCGGTGCCGGGACCGACGAGGGGGTGGACCCCTTGTTCGACCCGGCTCTGCGGCTGCTCGACGGCGAGGCGGAGAGGAGTCGGCGGCTATGGCGGGAGTGACCGGCGACGGCATCGGCATGGACATCGGGTCGACCCGGGCGGTGATGCAGGTGCTCAGCCAAGTGGCCGCCACGCTCCGGGCCGGCTGGACCAGCGCTGAGGCTGGGATCGAATCCCAGGCCGGCCAACTCGGCAAGGACCGGCTGGGCCGGAGCTTCCGCGAGTCGTTCGACCCGGTGGCGGAGCAGCTCGCGGTCGACATCGACCTGCTGATCGGCAAGGTCGAGCGACGGGGGGAGACGGGCCATCTCGCCGTGGACCGCTACGAGATCACCAAGGCGGAAACCGAGCAGGTCATCAGGGACGTGCCCCGAGCGGACCAGTCGTAGCGGTCGGCGGGCCACGCCATGGACATCCCCGAGCCGCCCGACCCGAGCGGGTTGTGGGCAGAGGTCAAGGCGCTGGCCAACCCGTGGCCGCAGGACGGCGAGACCCAGGCGTACGCACTCGCGGACACCCTGGAGGCTGCCGCCGGAGTGGTCGAGCGAGCCGCCGCCGACATTCAGGCGATCGCCGGTCAGCTGCCCACGGTCTGGGTGGACGTGGACGGATTCAAGTTCGCGGAAACTGTGCGTGTCCTCGCCGCCGAGTTTCTCCCGTTCCTACAGGTCCTGCGGGAACTGGCCAAGGGCGCCCGCGAGTACGGCCGGACGATCATCGAGACGAAGATCAGCATCTGGATCGAGATCGGCGCCAGCGCGGCGCTGTTCGTCGCCCTGCTCCCCATCGGCGGTGGCCCCGCGGTGGTGTCGCGGGTTGCCGGACGCCTGGCGACGTTGATCGCGGAAAGGGCCGGGCAGATGGCGGCCGGCGGGCCCCTGCAAGTGGCAAAGCATCTCCTCACGCAGGCCGTTCTCGGGGCCGGTTCCGAGATGGGCAACAACACCACGACACAGCTCGTCAGTATGGCCACGGGGCACCGCGACCAGTTCAGTGGCAAGGACCTCTTGATCTCGGGCATTGCCGGCGCCGGCGGGGAGGTGGCCGGGGACGCCCTCCGGAGGGTGGCCACCGGCGAGATCATCGAGGCCGTACAGCGGGGGCTCGGCCGAGTCGGCGTCCCCGCGCCGCTTGCCAGCCATCCGGCGATCGCCGCCGAGGCGATCGTCAACAACGGCCTCACCTCACCGACGGCCAGCTACGCCGCCGACAAGGCCGTGAACGGCGATTGGGCGGCCCTCGGGGACATCAACGGCTACGTCACCGCCGTACGGGACGGTGGGTTGAGCGCCGGACTCATGGGTGCGGGCGCCGCCAACACCCTGCATGCCGGGATGCAGCTGAACCAGCTCGGCTCGACGCCCACGACCGGGCCCGCCGTTGGGACCGGATCGCCGGTGCCCGTCGACGGGAACCCACCGATCAATCAGCCCGCGGCGCCGCTGCCGGACCCGGCCACGGCTCCCTCCTCACCCGGCCAGACTGTGACACCGGCCGGCCAGGCTGTGACAACGCCCGACGCGGCGGTGGGACCGCCCGAGCAGGTCGTGACGCCGCCGGTGAGCGATGCGGGCTCGGTTGGACCGGGCACCAACCAGCAGGAGCAGAGCGCGCCGCCCGCGACCGGCGCCGCTCCTCCGGCGACTGCCCCGGGCGCTGGCATGCCGAACTCGATGCCGAACGACGCCGGGACAACCGAATCCGGCTCCTCGGGCCCCACGCAGTCCGAGACCGCTGCCGGTCCGGCGGTGCGCCCGTCCCAACCCTCCGACCTGGAGGCCGTGCGCCAGCCCGAGACGGTCGCGCCCAGCGGCACCTCGGGGACCACCGACGCACCGGCGGACGGCAGAGCGGAGGCCGGCCCGTCAGCGGGCAGCCCACCGGGGGGCGGCTCCCCGGAAGGCCGCGCAGCGGAGGCCGGCCCATCGGAAGGCGGCCCGTCCGCGGCCGGGCCATCGGCGGACGGATCGTCTGCGGACGGCTCACCACCCGTCGGAACGCCAGCGGCCAACCCGTCCGCGCCAATCACCACACCGGCCGCCAACACCGCCGTGCACCCCATCGCGTACTCCGCCATGCATCCGAGGGGTCCTGCCGTGGCGGCCGCGAGCGGGCCACCGACAGGACTCGCCTCGGTCGGTCCGACCGTCCCGGCCGGGACCGGCGGGGCCACGGCGGCACCGCCCGGAGCCGCCGCGCCACCGAGCGCAGCGCAGGCCGGCGTACCAACCGGCCCGGCGGCCAACCCCGACAGCCCGGGCTCCGAGTCCGGCACCGGCCGGGGCCGGAGCAGCACCGCCGACAGCTCGGCCGACCCGACACCCGAAGGCGGCGACCGGCAGGCCGATCCCGTCGCGGAGGCCACCAGCCCCGAGCCGACGCAGCCTGCCCTGCCCGGTACGCCCGTCACCGCCGGTTCGGCGACGGCCGGGGCGCTCGCGGCGGCGGCACCGGCCGTCGACCCCGTGCCGCCTGTCGACTCCTCGGCGCCGCAGACGATCCCCACGCATACCCAGCTCGCCGGTCCACCCGCCCCGGTCGGTCGCGCCGCCGGCCAGGACCCGACCACCCCGGCAGTCGCCGGCGCCAGCCCGTCCGTCCCGGCACACCCAACCGGCCCGACCGACCCCGGCCCGACGCGTCCAAGCGAGCCGACCGACCCCGACCCGACCAGTCCCGGCCCGACCGACCCCGGCCCGACGCGTCCAAGCGAGCCGACCGACCCCGACCCGACCAGTCCCGGCCCGACCGACCCCGGCCCGACGCGTCCAAGCGAGCCAACCGACCCCGACCCGACCGGTCCCGGCCCGACCGACCCTGGGGCGACCCGCACGGACGGGCCGGGTACCAGTCCGAACGGTCCGGGCCCGGACCAGGATGGCCAGTTCGGCGACGCGGGGCATGCCCGGCCCGACCAATTCGTGTTCCTGGACGAGGAGTACGAGCGGCTGGACGGCCTGCTCGACGCCGAACTGGAGCGGCACGGGCTGCGGCGGGATCCGGACAGCAACCTCGTGCGGGTCGCCATGCTCGACGGGCAGGACCCGCGCGGGGTGCTGGCCGGTGCCCTTGCCGCCCAGGTGTTCGGTGGTGGGGACGTACGCACCGAACTTGCCCGGCGCCTGCCCGGGGCGCGGTTCGCCCTGCTGCACGAAGGACTCGAGAACCTTCCGCCCGACCGGGCGCGGCAGGTGTTCGCCACCGACGTCGGGACCGTGCTGGACACCCTGAGTCGTTCGGCACCCGACGGGGCGGTGTACCTGGTGGTCACCGACTCCAATGGACAACAGCGCGGGTACGCGTTGCTGGACCGGTCGCAGGACGGCCGGCGTGTCGTGCTCGGCTACGACCCGCAGACGGGCCGGGAGACGACGGTCGCGGGCAACGCACCCGACACGGTGCCCGTCGAGGATTTCCTCGGGGTCGGGTCGCCGGTCCGCACCGAGGTGCTGATCCTCGATGACCGGCCGATCTCGTGGGACGACCCGCAGATCCCCGCGTCGGCGCGGGCACTGTGGGCCGAACAACAGGCGGTCGAGGCGGAACGGTACGCCCTAATCGGTCACGACGGCGGCCAGCCGTCGGCCGTCACGCGGAGCCATCAACACGTTCGACCGGACGTTCCGGGTGACGGACCGGCGGGAGGTCCACGCCTTCCGAGCGGTGGTACGACGAATCCTGACCCGGGAGGCCGCAGAGAAGACCTGGCCGGCGGGGGGCGGGATCCAGTCCTGGCCCGGGGTTCGGGAGGGCGAGATCCGCACGGGCCAGATTCGCCCCAGGGGATCGACGGCCGACCCGAAGCCGGTGAGCCGGCCAGCACCAGGGCGCCGGAGTCGGCGCGGGCCGAACTGTCCGACGAGCTCTCGCGAGCCTTCCCGGACCTCGCCGCCGCGGCGCACTCCGGACCGCACGCGGACAATTCCCATACCGCCACGGAGTTGCCGGGGGCACCCGCAGCCGTCGGTGAGTCGGCGCCACATCGGGTGTTCTGGCATCTGAAGCGGGCGTTGCGGGACCACGGTTCGCTGGAGGTCAACAACAAGGAACGCACCGCAACCCTGTGGATGCCGGGCAGACCGGCAATGCGGTTCATCGTGGGCACTCCGCCCGGGGGCACCCGAGCGCACCGGACCGACGTCGTGGTCGATGGCAAGCCCGTTGTCGATGTCGTGGTCTCTGACCGCCCGCCCGCCGGCGGAGCAGCGGGCAGGCGGTGGGTCAACCGCATCGTGAGCCACGAGCTGGCCGAGGACGCCGCCCTGCGGAACGAGAGCTTCGTGTCCCGGGCCAAGGCGAAGCTGCGGTCGCTGGCCGGGGGGCCGGCGCATCCCGACGCGCTGCGGCCCGGGGCCGATCCGTCGCTTGCAAAGCTCAGTCCACACGACGAGGGCCACCGGGCCGAGGTCAAGGTCCTGGTGGCGGAGCTGAAGGCGGCCTCGGCGAAGGCGGCCTCGGGGCAGGCAGCGTCGGCGAGAGCCGTGCAAGACATCGAGGTCGAGTTGGGTCTGTTGCTCGACCACCTCGGCATCGGGCGTCCGGATCCGAATGCCCCGGACGCGCGGCACGCCAAACATCGGCTGACCCTGTTGAACCTCGGCGTCGACGAGTTCGCGGCGGTCCGGCCACTGCTGAGCCACGATGCCGAGTGGCGCTCGCCCGGGCGGCGGGTGGACCAGCTGGCGCGAACCCGCGAGGTCGGGACCATCGAACTCCGCGACGGGTCCCCCGTGCCTGTGCGGTTCTCTCGACGGGAAGACGGCGGCGGGACCGGGTTCACGGTCAACCCGCCGAAACCGCGATCCGGTCAGGACGGGCTGCCCGTACGCGGCCCCGACGGGCGCGTGCTCATGGACCCTGCCGAGGTCGTGTTCGACCGGCGGGCCAACATCCCGAAGGTGGCGCAGGACGCCATCGAACGACTGCGGGCCCAGCTCGAGCCACCCACCTTCGTCCCGCAGATGTCGCGGGTGAACACGCCGGCCGAGGTGGCCACGCTGGCCGAGGCGTTCGGCTCCGCGAAAGACGACATCAAGGCCGGCTTGACTGCGGTCGATGCGTCACTGGTCGGCCGGGTCAATACGGGCGACCAGTATGTCGTCCGGGTGCGGACCCAAGGCGGTGACATCGACGTAGAGCTGCAGCTCGGCGCGCTGCCTGCGGGTGAGAGTGCCCGCTTGGCGGCGGTTGTCGACTCCGGCCCCGGTACGACGCGCCAAGCCCGGCTGGTCATCGCGGAGAACCTCGACGCGGAGCTGAAGGCAACCGTCACCGAGGCGGTGGTGTGGACGGTCGAGACGCTGCGTCGCCTCGACGACCTGCTGCACACCGCCCGCAGCGGCGACCAGGCGGCGGATAGGGAGCTGCTCGCTGCCGTCGAACGGGCCCAACGGACAGGCAAACCCGACCAGGTCGTGGCGAAGCTCGCCGAGGCGGGCCTGCTCAGCGACCAGCCCGGATCCCGGCAGCGAGTCAAGGGACTGCGCAGCTGGCTCGACAAGGCGAAGCGGACCATCATCCCGGTGCGGATGTTCGACACCGGCGCGCTGCGGAAGAGCGATGCCGCACTGCAATCTCTGCAGCGGGCGCTCCACATGGCAGTAAAGGAGAAGTTCACGCCCGGCCATGTCCGTGGTGCCGCAATCCGTGACCTGAAGGTTCCGAATCCGGCGGTGAGGATACGCATCGACGACTCCTACCACCAGATTCCAGTCGAGGTCACAGCGCCTGGCCAGCGTGACTTCGCCGTACGGCTCGTGCCCGACCGGAACGTCCCGGGCGGGTACCGGATGCAGGTGCGAGCGGACGCGAGCGAGGCGGCGATCCTCACCGAGGTCGCCGGCGCGCTGGCGGAATACGACGTTCTCGCGCGTCAGGTCACCCCGGGCGAGGCGCTCGACGAGAAGTCGGAAAGGTTGGCCGGCGTCGCGGCGCGCAGTGCCCGGCTCGAGGTGCTCACATGGTTCTACGGCCGTGCCACTCCGGCCGAACGGCTCTTGATCGAACAGTACGTCGAGGCGACGATGCCGGGCCGGCCGCATCTCGTTCACAAGCTGCGCGATTCCGGCCCGCTGAACCGCCGCGACGAGCTGCGCGACGCGGCCAGGCATCGGGGGAAAAGACTCAAGAAGGCGCTGACCGCGGGCCCGGAGGGGCGCAAGCCGTACTGGCCCCACATGTTCCGCCGGCTCGTCTCGCAGGTCGGCGGCGGCGTCAACACCGTGGTGGTCGGCGTGGACTTCGAGCGCGCCCCGGTCGGCATGTGGACGAGCGTGTCCTCCGGTCTGATCGGCAATATCGCCCAGAGTTACGCCGACGGTAACCTCGGCAAGCCGTTCCCCGAGGTCCAGCTCGTCGCCGACCCCGAGGCCAAGCTGGTCGACGAGGGAAAGGTGAGCCAACCACCCGCCCGCAGTACGGGCGACCCGTTCAAGGACAACCTCCAGAAGCGGGTCTTGAATGCTGCTTCGTCAAGCGTGACCACGTTTTTTGTCATCCAGCTCGTCGGCGGGGACCTGAGCAGGGCCGGCACCGGCGGTGGACTCATGCTTGCCGCGTCGCTCAGTCAGGCGGTTGCCGACAAGGCCGCCGATCCGCACGAGAAGAGCGCGACCGGCAAGTACGGCAACCTGGAAAAGCTGGAGCCGGACACGGTCCGCAACACCTGGGCGGAGAACGTCTACTTCCTGCTTCGGAGGCTCCACGACGAGGAGCGGACGCCCGACGCGCAACTGCAAAGGCAACTGGAAGAAGCTCGCACACTCATCCAGTCGGCGATCGACGAATCCAGGGACGAGGTCAAGGACAAGGTCGACGCCCTGCACCGGCGCCGCAAGGTAGTCGTCCAGCCAGCCAAGACCCTGTGGAACCGCACCGTGGGGCGGGTTTCCGACGCATGGAGATTCAAGCCGGCGCCGGGCCAGACCTACGAGCTGCGCCATCTACTGATGAAGGCGCAGGCGGCCGCTCCGGTCAACCCGCTGCGCGTCGGCTTCCAACAGGCGGCGATGCAGGCGCCATCGCTGTACCTCGGTTATCAGACCACCCCGGAGCTGATGCTCGCGAACCTGCTCGGACAGGGCGGGCGCGGCCTCGCCTACGGGGCGGTCTGGACGCACCTGTCGGCGTGGGAGGCCGACGACAAGACGGCAGTGGCCGCCGCGAGAGCCTGGAACCAGCTCATCGAGTCCAGGGCGATGATCGACGAGCTGCTCGGCCGCGCGCCGCGCGAGGAACGCCCCGATCCGCCATCCGGACGCCTGGCGATTCTCATGCAGATCCAGCGGGATCGAGCGGCCGAAATCCCGCAGGAGCAGTCGGTCCGATTGCAGTCGCTGAAGCACGTCGCGGGCTTCGTCGGCTCGGCGATCGCCGCCGGTCCGCTACTTCTGGCGGACATTCCCGTCGGCAGTGAGACGGTCTGGCTGATCGGGTCGGCCGCCTACGCCGCCGCGTACGCCCTCGGTGAGGGCGTCATGCGCGTGGTCACCCCGATCATGCAGCGGATCGATGCCGACCGGCAGCTTGGCGAAGCGGCCAGACGCCTCCCGTTCACTCCGCTGGAGATCGCGCAGGACGTGACCAAGATGGCCGAGCAGGCCGTCATCGCGGCCAAGAAGATCACGCCGATACCGGTACCGAATGACGAGCGGGCGCCGTTGGCCAGCAGGGTCGCCGAGGGCACGATCCGGGCGGCGCTCGGCGCTGGACGCCTTCTCACCGAGGATCCCAGCGGCGCCATGGCGTTGCGGCCGGGGGACAATCCCCCCGGTGGCGTGGGCCTGAGTCGCAGGGACTCGGTGGCCGTCAACCGCCTGGTGGAAATCGCCAGGGACCTGGATCGGGTCGTGGCGCTGGAGCAGAGTCAGCAGCGGGTGCCCGTCGGCCAGCCCCCCAAGATGCTGCGCGGAGATCTGCGGCTACAGCTGGAGTCTCTGGGCCTGCTGGCCGACCAGGCTGGTTCGGACGCCCGGTGGGAGGCCGTGGTCAAGGACGTTCGGCACCGGTTCAATCTGGACCTGAACAGCAAGACGGAGCTTGCCGAGCTGCGCAAGGAATTCGGTGAGGATTGGTCGGACAACGCGAAGCGGGACGCGTTGCACGACTGGGTGAACAAGGAACATCAGAAAAAGCCCGTGAGATACAACCTGATCCAAGCGCTCGACGTGATGGCCCGTAAGGGCTGGTCCACAGCAGACGTCGCGGCGCCGAGCGGCCTGCGCGATCTGCGTCTCACCCCGTCCGGTGGGGTCCGGGTCATCACTCAGGAGGGCTCGTTCGAGCTAGAGGTCCGGCCCCGCTCCAACGGGTCCGACGCCGGCGTGGCCATGCTCGAACCTCAGCCGAAGGGGCCGCACCGGCTCTACGTCGACCCCGCCGTCATCGGTGACCCGGCCCGGCTGGCAGAGGTACTGCACGGCGCCGTCAATGCCTGGCTTGCCGATCGTGGTCCGGGTCGCCTGACCGTGCCGGACTTCGGCGGTGCCACCGTCCTGGTCTTCCGCGACCCGAGCGAGGGCAGTACCACACCGTCCATGGCCGGCGCCGGCGGGGATTGGCGTACCATCGACGAAATGCCCGGCGGGGCGATAGCGCAGCAGAACAATGCCTCCTGTGTCTCCGCTGTCGGCGCGATGCTATCCGGAAAGTCGCAGGATGACCTCATCGATACGCTCGGCGCGCCAGCGCCGATCGCCCGCCTGCCAAATGCGCTCGGCCCAGACTGGCGCGGCGGATACGTCGGCCCCGACGTGTTGCACCTACTCAACCAACGCGCACCCTGGGGCGCGGAACTCAAGGACCCGCTCAACTCCATCGGACACGCGGTCGTGGTTGACGGGGTACGCGCCGACGGGCGGATCATGATTCGCGACCCGTGGGGCGGCGGTTCGTCATACGCTATGGACCTTGACGAATTCCTCAAGTACTGGAACGGAAACGCGGTGTTCAAAGAATGACGGACAACCTACCCCCGGCCCGCTGGCGGCTGACCGGCATGGCGGTAAAGGACGACTCGACCTACACCCTCAGCGTGGTCGACGACGACGGAGAGACCCGCGAGTACGAGTTCACCGCCGAGAATGTCGACATCGCCGGCAGTCCCGTCCTGCTGGTCTCCGGTTTGGAGTTCGGCGACGACACCATCTGGGATCGCGAGGGTGCGGTCGCCGTTTCCGAGGCGGTACGCGCCTTCCACATAGCCCGCCAACGCACCCTCCGCCTCGGTCGTCCGTCGTAGTTTCTTCGCGGACCCCGCGGAGAACCACCCGGCCCCGGGCACAGTCCAAGGCGGTCCAAGACTTGGTTTCCGGTCCTGGCCGCCAACGCCGCCAAAGAAACCCGCCGCACCGCACCTGCACCGTCGACCGGAAACGGCTCCGGATTCTGGGGAGAAGCTGGCTACGTGTCGAATATCGAGAAGATCAACGCCGAGCCGCATGCGTTGAACCTTTTTCAGCCTGGACCGCGCGGCGCTCACGCACCGCGTCCGACCTTGCGGTCCGGCGGACCGCAAGGGGAGGTGGAAAAAGGTTCATTGATGACCGGCGCCGATCGAGCACGAGGGCTGACCGGCCCGGGCCGTCACTCCACGTCGACCCGCGCGGCGGCGACGGCATCCGCAGCGATGCCGCACGGAGGCACACCGCAAGAGGCGATCGCCGGGCTGGCGCCGGCGCACAGCGCGGTGCACGACGCCCGCGATGCGGCCTCCGGGGCCATCGGTCAAGCCGGTGAGGAACGGCAACTCGTCGCGACGACGCCGACCGCCGGACTGGTCGCGATCGGCCACTACCTGGGCCTCTTTCCCGCCGAGGAGGGCCAGTGGCATCACGAGGTCCGGCGCGGACCCGACATCGAGCGGCTCACCGAGCCCGAGGCCAGGGCCTGGGCGGCACCCGGCGACCCGAGCCACCGGCCATCCATCCTGGACACCCTGGTCGGCCGCGGCCTGCTGGTGCCGGTCTCCTGGGACGACGCCATCGGGTTCGCCCGCGCCTACCGCCTGCTGCCGCTGCTCTCGGGGCTCGGGCCCAACCCGGAGAATCCGGACAACTGCTGCATCGGTACGTTCGGGCGACCAGTCGTCACCGTGGACCGGCTCGGCTACGAACTGTGGGTCGAAGCGGGCGGCCAGCCGTCGCTGTGGGACGCCTGCCGCAGGTTCGCCGTCACGGCCACCGAACCGACCCTGATCGACCCGTACGCGGTCCTCCTCGCCTTGCGGGACCGGCTCGACACGCTCACCTCCGCCGGGGCGGCCTGCCTCGACCTTGCCGTGCCCGCCGCTCCGGGATCGGAGTGACATGCCCACCAGGACAGCGCCGCTGATGTTCCCCGTCGGCCACTACCTCGGGCCGACCGTCGGAGCCTCCGACCCCCTCGCCGGCCCGCACCGGGTACGCGTCGCCGGTCAGATCCACCCGCTGCCGGGCGGCGACCCGTACACCCTCTGGCTGCTCGCCCACACCGTCGTCGGCGCACCACAGCCCTGGACCCCGGCCCAGATCGCCGAGCCGGCCCACATCGCCGAGCCAGCCCAGATCGCCGAGCCGGCGCCGTGGCTGACCCCGGCCCGCCTCGACCGGGCCGTCGCCCAACTCGCCGAGCGCCGGCTGCTGCTCGTCGTCGATCCCGACGACCCGGCCGAGGCCGCTGCCATGGCGCGGTCGTATCGGTGGAACAGCATGCTCCACGGGCACGGCATGCGACTCGGCTGGCACGGCCGTTACGGCATCGGTGGACCCGACGGGCCGTGGATTCTCGTCGACAACCTGGCCCACGACATCTGGCGGTGGGCACCGGTCACCCCTACCCTGTGGGACGCCTGCGAAGCCCTCGCCCCGGCGTACGAGGATCCGCGCGACGACGACGATCCCACCGTGACCGGGGCCGACGAGTTGCTGCCCCACCTGCTCCGCCGGCTGCATCTGCTGGTCTGCTCCGACGCGGGCTTCCTCGACGAGGCGTACTGAGAGGCGGGTGCCATAGCATGGGCGGCATGGCGTTGCGGCTGGCCCGGACGAGCGCGGAGGCGCACCTCTACATGGAGCTGCACCCGTGTGAATCCTGTGGGGAGAGCGGCTTCGAACCAGCCAGTTCGGTCGTCGAGGCCGAGGGTGACCTGGCCAGCCGGTACACCGGCAGTTGCCCGTCGTGCGGCACGGCCCGCGAGTTCACGTTCCGGATTCCCGACGAGATCCTGCTGCCCGGCGACGAGGACCTGCGGTTCGGCGACGATCGGCCGTCCGAGCTGTTGGACGCGGGCGAGTGGCTGTGGCTGGCGGACGCGCTCGCCCGCGGCGCGCCGGCCCAGCCCAGCGGGGTGGGCGCCGAGGATCGCCAGAGCGCCCGGATCGATCTGCTCACCGCGGCCTCGGCCCTTTCCGAGGTGCTGAAGTTCGTCCCGGCGGGTGCCGACGCGGTGCCGGCGGAGGCGTTGTGGAGCGGCCGGGGTCGCGAGATCTACGCAGCCGGGCCAGGCCGATTCCGTCGGCACCGCCTCGAAGCCGTCCGCGACACCTACCGTGACATCGCGGCCCGGTTCGGATAGCCCGATAGGGCATGGTGCCCTCCGCACGTCACCGGAGGTAGCCAACACGGAGCGTGAACGACAGGCTCAGGACCTGCGGGGCAGATCGGCATCCGGACGCGCACGACGCTGCCGGGCTGCCCACGGCGGGACGTCCGACTCTGGATAGCTCGCGCGGCGGATCGGGCGTCATGGAAACCTCATGTCTCCCGTCCGATCGTGTACGGCGGTGGCGCGAACGCGTCGACCCGGCCGCGACGGACAGAGTGAGGACCCCGTGCGCTCTCCCCTGGTGATAGCCACGCTGGCCACGACCGCCGGCAGTAGCTCAGGCGGCAACTCGTCAGCCGGCAGTAGCTCAGGCGGCGCATCGCAGCGCGACGCGACCCGCCCGGTACGGACAGCGGGTGAACCGGCGGGGCGGGAGGTCAGCCATGGCCGCCGCTGACCGGGGCGCCACTGACCGGGGCGCCGCCCCCGGGGCAACGGTCCCGGCGCCCGCCCGGACCGCCGGGCCGCCGGGCGCCGGCCAGGCCACGCCCGCCGACCCGGCACGGGTCGCCCCCGGGACCGCGCGGCTCACCGTGGCAGCCGCCCAACAAGCCACCGGCCAGGCCACGGCCAGCCGACAGGCAGCCAGCCAGACCACGGCCGCCCAACAGGCCACCGGCCAGGCCACGGCCAGCCGACAGGCAGCCAGCCAGACCACGGCCGCTCAACAGGCCACCGGCCAGACCACGGCCGCCCAACAGGCCACCGGTCGGACCACCCAGTCGGTCCCGGACGCCCAGCCTCTGGTCCCAGCCCGGGCGACCCCGGCGCGCGCGCCGAACCCCACGACGGTCGCCGCCGGACCGCCGCCGGAGACGGCACCGGACGGCAGCCGGAGACGGGAGTTTCTCGCCCATCTCAACCTGACCCAGGTCGTCTGCTGGCAGGTCGCCGTGCTGGCCGTGGCGCTCGCCGTCCGCCAGCCGGTGCCGGTGCTGGTCTGCGTGGCGGTCGGTGCGGCGGTACTGGTCGCGCTGACCACCGTACGGATCGGCGGTCGCTGGCTCTACGAGCACGGCGCGCTGGCCGTCGGCTACCTGTCCCGTACCCGGCGCCGCGACCTGCCCGAAGACGCCGGGAAGACCCCGGCGCTGCTGGACCTGCTGATCCCGAACTGCGCGGTACAGGCCGTCGAGACCGGTCACGGGTTGGCCATGACCGCCAGCCACCGCGGTGGCCTGACCGCCGTGATGCAACCGCACGACGGCGGCACGGGTCTGGTCGACCGGTTGCCCACGCCTGCGGCACTGGTTCCGCTCGTCGACGGGCAGCAGCGTGCGTTGGGCGTCCAGACGGTGTACCACGCCGGAGTCCGCCGGGACGTCCCGGCGAAGGTGTGGCTGGCCGTACACGCCACCCGCGGCGTCGACGTTCCCGGCGACGACGAGCTGGCACTGGTCCTGCGCAACGCCATGCGCCGGATGCGGCGCATGCTCGGCCGTGCGGGCGTACCGACCGAGCCGCTGGCCGAGGAGGCGGCGTTCGCGATGCTCGCCGGGCTGGCCCATGTCACCGGGGGACGCAACCAGGTACGCGAGGACTGGCGGTTCTGGCGCACCGGGCCCGTCTGTCAGGCCGCCTTCGAGCTGCGGGGCTGGCACCGCCTCGCCGACTCGCAGGCGCGGCGGTTGGTCGGCGAGCTGCTCACGGCGCTCACCGGCGTCGCCGTCACGGTGACGCTCGCCGCCCGGTCCGGTGACGGCGGGCCACGGGTGGGCGCCGTGCTGCGCATCGCCGCGACCAGCGAGACCGCCATCGAGACGGCACTTGCCACCACGGTGGTACGCGCCACGGCCTGCGGTGTACGTCCCGCTCGACTCGACGGCACGCAGTCCCGTGGCGTGGCCGCCTCGCTTCCGATCGGAGTGTTTCTGACGTGACCGCACCTGCCGTAAACGACGGCCCCCACCCAACCCGGCCCGGGTCCGGCCCCCGGACGCTACTGGTCGCGCCCGGGCGGCACGGCGCGTACCAGACAATCGGGGCGGCGCTGCGCGACGTACCGGACGGGGGTGTCGTCTCGGTCGCCGACGGCAGCTATCCGGAGACGTTCGAGCTGCTCGACCGCTCGCTGACGGTGCGGGCGGTCGACGGTGCGACAGTGGTCCTGGACGGCTCTGGCGGCGACTGGCCGGTGCTGGCCGTACGGGGCGGGTCGTTGACCCTGGAAGGGGTCGAGGTGCGCGCGAGCGTCGCCGCCATCCAGGTGGAGAACGCGCACCTGACGGTCGACCGGTGCACGATCAGCGCCCGGGTGGGCCCGGCGATCAGCGTACGGGGCTGCCCCCGGTTCGCGGTGCGCCGATGCACCATCTCCGGCTCGGCCCAGGGCATCGTGGTGGAGAGCTCGTCCGGCCGGGTCGACGACAGCTCGGTTGAGGACGTGGCCAGCGACGGTGTGGTGGTCGGGCTCGGTGCTGACCCGGAGATCCGCAACTGCACCATCTCCGACTGTGGGCAGCGCGGCATCTACGTCTACCAGTACGCCCGCCCGGTCATCGAGGGCTGCGACATCTCCGGTACGACGGGCCCGGGCATCGCGGTGGCGCACCAGAGCCGACCCGTCGTACGCCGTACCCGGGTGCGGAACGTGCAGGGCGTCGGGATCGCGTTCGGCCCCGGCTGCGCCGGCTCTGTCGAGGAGTGCCAGCTGGACAACACCGCCGAGCCGAGCGTCGAGATCGCCGAGGGCGCCACGCCGACGGTGACCGAACCCGTACGACGCCCCGCCGCCACCGGCGACGTCGGGCTCGACGACCTCCTCGCCGAGCTCGACGGCATGGTCGGCCTGGCCGCGGTGAAGGCGGAGGTCCGGGGGCTGGTGGACGAGATCCAGGTCAACGAGTGGCGCCGCAAGGCGGGGCTGCCGGTGGGCGGCGTCAGCCACCACCTCATCTTCGCCGGGGCACCCGGCACCGGGAAGACCACGGTGGCCCGCACCTACGGAAAACTACTCAAGGCGCTCGGCGTCCTCGCCCGCGGCCAGTTCCGCGAGGTCTCCCGGCGCGATCTGGTCGGCCAGTACATCGGGCACACCGCGGAGAAGACCACGCAGGTGTTCGAGGCGGCCAAGGGCGGGGTGCTCTTCATCGACGAGGCGTACACCCTGTCCAGGCAGGCCGGCTCCGGGGGCGACTTCGGCCAGGAGGTGATCGACACCCTGGTCAAGCTGATGGAGGACCACCGGGACGACGTCGCGGTGATCGTCGCCGGCTACACCGGGGAGATGACCGATTTCCTCGCCGTCAACCCCGGCCTGGCCTCGCGGTTCTCCAAGACCATCGAGTTCGAGAACTACACTCCGGAGGACCTCCTCCAGATCATCGGCAGGATGGTCGCCCAGGGCGACTACCTGATGGACGACGACGCACGCCCGGTGCTGCTGGACTACTTCGACCGGGTATCGCGCGACCCCAACTTCGGGAACGCCCGGGACGCCCGCCGGCTCTTCGAAGGGGTACGCAAGGCGCAGTCACAGCGGCTGCGCGCGCTCGGGCGGGTGCCGGACGTGACCGAGTTGCGTACGGTGACCGCCGCGGACGTACGGGCGGCGAGTGCCTGACCTGGCCTGGCCCGGAGCCGCTCTCGGCTCGTTCCCGTCCCACGGCAGCAAGATGCCGCCCCACGCCGGGCCGGAACCCCCGTTGCCTAGCATGAATGAGACGACCCACAGTGGCACCGGCACGGCAGCCAGCGAAGCTCGGGCCGGAGAGGACGACCACCGCATGACG
This sequence comes from Plantactinospora sp. ZYX-F-223, assembly GCF_039649625.1. Taxonomy (NCBI): domain Bacteria; kingdom Bacillati; phylum Actinomycetota; class Actinomycetes; order Micromonosporales; family Micromonosporaceae; genus Plantactinospora; species Plantactinospora sp. ZYX-F-223. The sequence goes on from NZ_JBDJAV010000011.1 coordinate 95,254, forward strand.
ACCGATCCCCACGACGGCGAGCTGGTCCCGCTGGGTGATGGTCCGGTGGCCACGGTGTGGGCGGGCGTACACGCCACGGCCGGTGAGGCGTTCGCGCTGAAGGTCTTCCCCGGCCGGATCGACCGGCGCACCCGGGCGGAGCTGAGCCGCGAACTGGCCCGGCTCTCCGCCCTACGCGCGCACGCCCCGGTCCTCGTCGCCGACCGCGTCGAGGAGCGCCCGGACGGCCGCTGTGCCCTGCGGATGGAGCTGTGTGCACAGTCGTTGCCGGAACTGCTCGACTCGTTCGGCCCGCTCTCCGTGGCCGATACCCTGGTGCTGGGGACCGTCCTCGCGACGGCGCTGGCAGCCGCCCACGGCGCGGGGCTCGTCCACGGCGGGGTCGTCCCCGGGAACGTGCTGTTCCGGCCCTCCGGCGAGCCGGTGCTGTCCGACTTCGGCCTCACGTTGCGCCACGCGTTTCCCCGCGATCCCCTGCGGACCGCGGACCTCCTGCCGCCGGAAACCGTCCGGGACGGCACGGCCGACGAGCGATCCGACCTCTACGGCCTCGGCGTGGTGCTCTACCTGGCCCTGTCCGGCCGCTCCCCGCATCAGGGTCCGCCCGGTGAGCGGCCGGAAGAACGCCTGTTGCGCGTGCTCGGCAACGCGGTGCCACCGCTCGATCGCCCCGGGATGCCGCCGGAACTGGTGCAGGTGGTCGCGGCGCTCCTGGCGACGGACCCGGCGGACCGCCCGGTCTCCGCGTCGGCGGTGGCCGCGCGCCTGGACGCGCTGCGGGTGCGGGTCGCACCGGCGGACCAGCCACCGCCTGCCGACCATCAGCCAGAATCCACGGACCATCCGTCGCCGGGCCCGGATCACCGACCGGAGCCCGCGAAGCAGCGCGGGTTCGACGACTTCGCCACGTCGAGCCCGCCCGAGCCGACACCGCCAGAGCCCACGGGCCGACCGTCGCCGGGCCCGGAACACCGAGCGGAGCCTGCGGAGCAGTTGGGGTTTGACGATTTTGCCACGCCAGGCCCGGTGGAGCCGGCACCGCCAGCGCCGACAGTGGAGAAATCACCGGCCCCTGGAGCGGAACCGCCCGAACCCACGGCGCCATCGGTCCGGCCGACGGAACCACCGGCAACCGTGCCAGCACCACCGGCAACCGTGCCAGCACCACCGGCAACCGTCGCAGCACCACCGGCAACCGTGCCAGCACCACCGGCAACCGTGGCGGGACCGCCCAGCCCCGGAGTCGAACCACCCGACCGGACGGCGGGACCGCCGGAGACCGCAGCCAAGACGCCGGGTCCCGGAGCAGAGGTCTCCAGCCCTGCGGCCCCACGCCCGCACGGGGAGCCGATCCTCGTCTTCGGTTCGGAGAAACGGCTCCGGCGCGCCACCCGTACCCGATCCCTGCTGATCGGGGTCGGCGGGTTGGCGCTGCTCGCGGCGGTCGCCGTACCGCTCCTGCTGAACCGGCCCGGCGAGCTCACCGTCCCACCGGCCCCGGCGGGGGTCGGGGTGGTCGGCGCGGCGAGCAGCCCGGCCCGGGTGGTACGGCTGGAACTGGCCGATCCCGCCGATCACGGCAACTTCGTGGAGCTGTCCTGGCAGAGCAACGAGCCGCTGAACTTCGCCGTGATCGTCGCGGCCGAGGGCGAGCCGAACCGGACGATACTGGCGCAGCGGAAGACCACCTACCGGGTACCCGTGGATCCGGTACGCCGGTACTGCTTCGCGATCCAGGGCACCGACGGCAACCAGGTGTACGAGAGCGAGCCGAAGCCGATCCGTGGTGCCAGCTGCGTGAAGTGAGACGGGTCAGCGGGGTGGCAGCAGCGCACGCGGGTCGAGCAGCGCCCGGAGTCGGGCCCGCCAACCGCGCCGGGCCAGTCCACGACGTACCGCCCGCACCGCCGCCCACGCCTGGCGACCGTCCCGCTCCCCCGGCGCGGCCGGCGCCCACAGCGCCCGGTCCACGATGGCGGCCAGCTCGCGGATGGCGGTCACGGTGGATCGATCGGCGACGGCGGTCGCGCTGGTCGCCAGGTCGCGTACCGTCATCCCGGCCGACATCAGGACACCGTGTGCGCGAAGTCGGTCCCGGACCTCCTCCCAGGCGCCCACCACCGCACCGGTACCCGGGCGGCGCCGGCGGCGCCAGGCCCGTCCGGCCGTCGCCGCGGGTACCCCGACGATCCACACCGCCAGCAGCACCACCGGGGCGGCGAGCAGCAGGCGCCACGCCGCGGTGCCCGGCAGGCCGGCACTGTCGGGTCGCTCCACGGCGGCCTGCTGGAGCGCGACCGATGGGTCACGGAGCTCCTCCGGTGCGGGGAGCTGCGCCCGTACCTGTGCTGCGGCGGCGGACAGCCCGGCACCGGACGCGGCGCCCCCGGCCGACGACCCGCCCGCCGGATCCAGCGGTACCCAGCCGATCCCCTGCACGGCGACCTCAGGCCAGGCGAGTACGTCGCCGTTGCGGACCGTGTACCGCCCGTCCGGGTCGGGACTGGTCGGTGCGCGGAAGCCGACGACCAGGCGCGCCGGGATGCCCCGGATCCGCGCCAGCGCCACGTACGCGGCGGCGAACTGTTCGGTCGTGCCCCGCCTGGCCTGCAACAGGAAGTCGGCCAGCTGTGGCCAGGAGTGCCCGGTGGGCAGGTCCTGCCCGGTGGCCAGCCGGTAGTTCTCCCGCAAGAAGCGTTCCAGCACCAGGGCAGCCTGGAAGGACGGGCGCAACCCGCCGGTCGCCCGCTCGGCGAGTTCGGCCACCCCGGACGGCACCGGGCCGACGCCGCCGAGCCCGCCCGGGGCGACCGGGTCGATCGCGGCACCCGCGAGCGCCTCGGCGTCGACCGCCGGCTGCCACCAGCTCAACGTGTACCGTGCCGCGCCGTCGGATCCGGGCAGCAGCAGCGTTCCGTGGTCCTCCTCGACCAGCGGATCGACATCGCGTACCCCGGCGGGCCAGGTCTGGCTCGGCAACCACGGGCCGGCACCGGCGGCGTACGCGTCGATCTCGATCTCGGCGGACCGGGCATGCACCGGTACGGTCACCGCGGGGCCCGGCCGCAGCTCGATACCGAGCCGCCGGTACCGCCCGCCGGGGTGCCAGTTCACCCCGTCGAAGCCTTCGAGCACCACCAACGGCCACCGGTCCACGCCCTCGCCGCCGCTCACCCGGAACACGGCGGTACCGGGGTGGGCGAGCCGGTACGCGATCTCGTCCAACGGGCTGGCCACCCGGGTCTCGGCGAGCGGGGCCGTCCGGTCCGCGCCCAGCGAGTATCGCGGCGGCACGGTCGGCGGCAACAGCCCGGCCAGCATCACCGCCACCCCGGCCAGGGCCACCGCCGGGACGATGCGCGGCAGCAGGGCCGCAGCCGTGCCCCAGGCAGCAACGATTCGGCCTCCGCGCCGGTGGCCGGCGCTCCGGATCGGGCGAGGGCCGGACCTCGGTGGCCCGGCACGGTCGGACTCCGTCCCGCCGCCGGTGGCAAGCAGGACTCCTGCGACCGCGGCGTAGCCGAGCGCGGCGGCGACCGCCGGGCCGGGTGGCAGCGGGGCGTAGAACTGGCTGAGGAGGGCGACGGCGAAACTCGGTGCGAGGGCCAGCAACGGGCTGCCCGGCCGGTCCAGCAGCTCGACCCCGAGCACACCGGCGAGCACCACCAGCAGCGGGACGAACAGCAGCAGCTCGGGATCCGGCCGGGCCGGCCAGGTCGACTGGAGGGCGAGCTGCCAGGAGCCGGTGACGCCGGCGGCCAGGGCGCGCAACGTCCGCCCGGTGGGCAGCCCGGCCACCGTCGTCGACCGGAGCACCGTCTCGACGACGGCCAGCAGGCCGACGACCGCCAGCAGCAGCGGGCGCCAGGGCAGCAGGGCCTTGCGCCGGGCACAGGCCAGCGTGGTCAGCAGCACCGCCAGCGCCGGTACACCGATCGGGAACAGCAGCGCGGGCACGCCGAAGACCGGTGCGAAGAGCATCCCCACGACGACGGCCGCGAGTACCACGCACGTGGCGGGTACGGCCCGGAGTGGCGGGCTCATCCGAGCGTCTCGTTCCACCGGCGTACCGCCTCTTCGGCGCTGTCCGCGTGCAGGACCCGGATCCAGGTCGCCGCGTCGGGCCGGCGGCGCGCCGGCTCCGGCTCGGCAGGACTTTCGCCGGACGGCGGCCCGGAACCGTCCCCGGTCCGGCCCAGGACGATGACCACGATCATCGGAAACCGGTGCCACAACGCGGTCACCGCGGCGGGCGGCGTCTCCCCGGCGGTGACCGCCACCAGGCAGCCGCCGGCCGGGCCGCTCGTGGCCAGCGACGGCGGCACCAGGTCGGCCGCGCGTACGTCGTCCCGGCCCAGGGCGCACAGCTCGTCGAGCAGCCGGCGCGCCGCGGGTGCCCCGCCGGCAACGGCGAGGTCGAGACCGGCCGAGGTGACCAGGCGGGTATGGTGTCCCGCCCGGGCGGTGGCGCCGAGCAGGGACGCCGCCAGGTCCACCGCTTCCTCGAACTCGGCGGCCGTGAGCGGGGCGGGGCGGGTGTCGAGCAACAGGGTGAACCTCGGCTGTTCCGGATCGGCCAGGTCGCGAACCATCAACCGCCCCGTCCGGGCGGTCGCCTTCCAGTGCAGGTGCCGTACCTCGTCGCCGGGGACGTACTCCCGGACGTCCAGGAGCTGTGCCGAACCCCGCAACGCGCCGTCGGTGGGGCCCTCGTGGTGGTGCCGGGGGTAGCCGGCCATCGGCGCCCGCGCCGGGAACTGCCGGGGGTGCACCCACAGGGTCGCCGACTCCCCGACGTGCGGCTCGCCGCGGGCCAGCCCGAACGGATCCACCCCGTGCAGCGTCAGCGGGCCCACGGTCAGCCTGCCGCGCACGGCGGTCGGCACCTGGTAGTGGTGGACCACCTCGGCACCGGCCGCCAGGGCCCGTACCCGGACGGTCCGGGTCGCTCCCCCGGCCGCGTCGGTGGCCACGAATCCACTCCGCCGACCACCGCCCGGATTGCGGACCCGCAGGCTGGCCAGCGCGGGTCTGCCCCGCTCGACCCGTTCGGGGTAGACCGAGCGGCGCACCTCGACCGGCCGGCGGCGCGCGGTGAGCAGGACGGCGGCCAGCACGGCGCCGAGCAGGACCGCACCCAGCGCCCGCAGCATCGGGTAACCGCCCCAGAGCCCGAAGGCGAGCAGCGGCACCGCGACGGCGAGCACGACGATGCCGCGGCGGGTCAGGCGCACGGTCAACCCGCCGCGCTGGCGGCGGGCGTGGGGACCGAGGCGAGCAGGTCGGCGACGATCTCGGCGGCGGCCCGCTGGTTCATCTCGGCCTCCGGGGTGAGCACGAGCCGGTGGGCCAGTACCGGCCCGGCCACGTCCTTGACGTCGTCGGGCGTGACGAAGTCGCGTCCCTCGATCGCCGCGAGCGCCCGCGCGGTACGCACCAGCGCGATGCTGCCCCGTACGCTGGCGCCGTACCGCACCGCGGGGTGGTCGCGGGTCGCCGCGGTGAGCCGGGCGGCGTACTCGTACACCGCCCGGTCAAGGTGCGACGTCCGTACCTCGACGATGGCCTCCCGCAGCGCCGCGACGTCGACGACCGCGGGGAGGTCGTCCGGGGTCACCCCCGCGCAGTCACCCATCATCACCAGCACCTCGGAGTCGAGGTCGGGGTAGCCCACCGACAGCCGCATCAGAAATCGGTCCAGCTGCGCCTCGGGCAGTCGGTAGGTGCCCTCCAGCTCGATCGGGTTCTGGGTCGCGATGACCAGGAACGGCCGGGGTACCTCGTGTCCGGTCCCGTCCACCGTGACCCGCCGCTCGGACATGACCTCCAGCAGCGCCGACTGGGTCTTCGGGGTACCGCGGTTGATCTCGTCGGCCACCACGATGTTGGCGAACACCGCGCCGGGGTGGAAGGTGAACCGCTCGTCCTTCTGCTGGTAGACGGTGACCCCGGTGATGTCGCTCGGCAGCAGGTCCGGGGTGAACTGGATCCGGCTCCACCGTCCGCCGATGCTGCGGGCGAGGGCCCGGGCGAGGCTGGTCTTGCCGAGCCCCGGCACGTCCTCGATCAGCAGGTGACCCTCGGCGAGCAGGCCGGCGACGGCCAGCCGTACGAGCTCGGGCTTGCCGCGGATCACCCGCTGCACGTTCTCGGAGATCCGCGCGGCGATCTCCGCTGGGCTGGAAGCGCTCACCCTGCCCTCCACAGGTAGCGATTGGACTCGACACCGTCGACGGTGACCCAGACGTACGACCCGACCGAGTCGTACGGGAAGTCCTCGAAGGTGAGGTTTCCCCTGCTGTCGGTACGCCGGGTGGCGCCCGAGTTGAAGTCCGGCCACCTGCTGGAATCCGGCTTGATGTGGTAGTCGGTGTTCGGGCTGAACCCGCGCAGCACGATGTGGAAGTACGCGCAGTCCGGCTCGTGGCACCTGTCCTCGTACGTGGTGTCGCTGCCCCGGGAGACGGTGACCGACCGGGGTGGTGGTGGCACCTTGGCCCGTACGGTGGCCGGCGATCCGCGCCCTGCGGAGTTCCGCGCGACCACGGTGATCCGGTAGGTGGTGTCCCGGGTGAGACCGGTGATCGTCGTCGAGCGGGCGTCGCCGGGCCGGGTGGCCGAGCGGCTGGTCCCGCCCGCGGCCGGCACCCACGTGACCTGGTACGCGCTGACCGCGGCTCCGTTCGCGGCGGCGCCGCTCCAGGTGACCCGGAGATTGGCGCCCTGGCTGGTCGCGCGCAGGTTCCCCGGCATCCCGGGCGGGCTGGCCGGTATCGAGCGGGGTGCGGGGGCCGTCCGCCGTGGGGGAGCCGGATCGTCCCCCGTGGGCCTGTCCGGGGAGCGCGGGCCGGGGCTGGGCAAGCGCGGGCCGGGGTCGGGCGAGCGCGGGCCGGGGTCGGGCCTGGTGGACGGGGGAACCGGGGTACCCGACGGTCCCCGCCCCTCGTTGCCGACCACCGGCACCAGCCCGCCCGTGCCGCCGGGGTCGACCACCAGCACGTGCCGGCCCTCGGCGCCGTCGACGTAGACCCGCTCGTCCTCACCACGGATCAGCGTGGGTTCACCGGCCTCCGGTGGCAGCGGAGTGCTCCACTGCTGCTCGCCGCCGCTGTTGTAGGTGAGCACGGCGTTGCGTTTCAGGTCCAGCAGCACCACGGACGACCCGGCGACGGACGGGGCCGAGTACGTGCCGTCGGGCAGAGCGACCGTTACCGGCGGCGCACCCATCCGGCCCGCGTCCAGCCCGGCGGCGTCGACCAGCTGCATCCGCCGCCCGGTGGGATCGAGGATGGCGACCCGGCCACCGGCGTCGACCGGCGCGACGCGTGCGGTGGGCGGGACGTCCAGCCCGATCGGCGTCGGGCGGCCGAGGCCGTGCTCGGCGACCCGGCTCAGCGTGTCCGCCGCAGTGTCGACGAAGACCGGCTGCTTGCCGACCACGGTGAGCGCGCCGGTGTGTCCGGCCGGCGCGGCGGCCGGGCAGGAGATCCGGTCGGTGCCGGCCGCCAGCCGGCAGAGCACCCCGGAGTCGACGCGGTGCAGCCAGAGCGTGCCGTCCGGGGTCACGACGGGCTCACCGAGTACACCGCCGGCCGGAATCGTCGCCGGGGAGTCGCCGAGCCGCACCACGCGCCCGGCCTCCCGGTAGACCAGGTACGGCCCGCCGGCCACCTCGATGGCGACCGGACGCTCGCCGGTGGGCGGGGTGAGGGTCCGTTCGACCGCCAGGCTCGACTTGCCGAACTCGATGACCCGGGAACGGCCGACCACGTAACCGCTCGTGTCGCCCTGCACCACCTGGCTGCCTGGTTCGATGCCGGGCACCGGCGCCCGGGCGTCGACCCGGCGTGCGGACCCGTTGACGTGGACGACCTGGCCCAGCGACGGGCTCGCGACCCAGTGGCCGCCCTGGGCGAACCGCAGCTCGGGGGTTGGCGCGACCGCCCCGGTGGCCGCCGCCGTCACGGCGGCGAGACTGGCGCCCACCAGCAGCACCAGCGGCAACCGCCGGCGCCACAGCGGACCGCGGTCACGCCACGAGCCGGCGTCGTACCAGGCGCGGAGGCGGTGCCCCAGGCGCATGCCGCGCCAGGAGCGTACGAGGTGGCGAAGCGAAATGCCCAGCTTGGTCACCCAACGAGCATAAGAGGCCGGATACACGACCGGTCCATCATCGATACAACATTCAGGAATCGTTGGTGCCCAGGACGAGTTCGAAGATCGCTCCACCCTCCTCCGCGTTGTAGACGCGCAGCACCCCGCCGTGCGCCCGCGCCACCCAGCGCACGATGGAGAGACCGAGTCCGCTCGACCCGCCGCCACTGTTGAACCGGTCGAAGGTCTCCTGCGCGATCGCGGCGTCGATGCCCGGGCCGTGGTCGGCGACCATGAGCCGCCCGCCGGCGACGGTGATGTGGACGATCGCCCGGTCGCCCGGCCGCCGGCCGTGGCGCAGCGCGTTGTCCAGCAGATTGCCGACCGCCCGCTGCACCAGAGCGGGGTCGACGTCCACTTTTGTCGGTGCGGCGGTCACCGTCACCTGTGCCCCGTCGGTCGGCGTCTCCTCCACCACCGTCGTGACCAGTTGGTCCAGCCAGACCGGCTGGATGGCGAGCTGCTCGACACCGGCGGCCAGCCGTGCCCGTACCAGCAGCCCGTCGATGATGCTGCCCATCCGCCCGGCGAGCTGGACGGTACGCGGCAGCAGGTCGGCGCGCTGGGTGGGGTTCTCCAGTGCCGTCTCGGCGAGCGCGCGCAGCGCCGCCACCGGCGTACGCAGGTCGTGCGCGGTGTCGGCGAGCAGCACCTCCTGCTGTTCGAGGGCGGCCGCGGCGGGCCGGAGCGCCCATCCGGAGAGCAGGTGGCCGGCCACCCCGACGGCGGCCACCAGCAGCACACAGCCGGTGACCACGAACAGGAGCATCCGGTGGTGCCGGTCCTGCTCCGGCCCCGCGTCGACGGCCGCGACCACGGCGCCGATGTACTGCCCCCGGGAGTTGCGGAACGGCTCGGCGCCGACCCGGACCAGCTCCCCACCCGTCCCCCGGACGTAGCCGTTGAGCAGGCGGCCGGTACGCACCGCCTCCGCCGCCAGGCTGGCGAGCAGCGCCGGATCCAGCGGTACGCAGCTCTGCTGACTGAAGTGGCCGCTGAACCGCTCGGCGCCGCCGGGCAGGATCGCGAACTGCGGACACCGGGTGTTGAGTTCGTCCTCGCTGACGAACGCCGTGATGAGGGTGCCGTCGTACTGGATCAGCCGGGTCACGGTGGAGGTCACCCGGCGCAGCTCGCCGTCGAGCCGCTGCTCCCCCAGGTCCGCGTCCAGCCGGATCGCGAGCCCGGCGAGCACGATCGAACCGGCGGCGGTCACCACGGTGAAGAGCAGCGCGAGCCACCGGCGCCGTCGGTGCAACCGGGCCGTCGTCGGGGTGGTCACCGGGGTCACCGCGGCCCGGCGAGTCGGTACCCGTGCCCCCGTACGGTGTGGATCAGTTCCGGTTCGCGCAGCTTCACCCGCAGCCGCCGCACCACCGAGTCGACCACGTTGGACATCGGGTCGGTGCTGGTGTCCCAGCAGTGCTCGATCAGCTCGGCCCGACCCACGGCCTGCTCCGGCCGGGCGATCAGGTATTCCAGCACGGCGAACTCCTTCACCGTCAGGGTGAGCAGCACGCCGGTGCGGCGGACCTCCCGGCGGGCGCAGTCCACCACGAGGTCGGCGTGCCGGAGCACCGAGGGACGCCCCGAGCCGGCCCGCCGGACCAACGCGCGCACCCGGGCCGCCATCTCCGCCACGGCGAACGGCTTCACCAGGTAGTCGTCGCCGCCCTGGGCGAACCCCGCCACCCGGTCGGCGACACTGTCCCGCGCGGTCAGGAACAGCACCGGTACCGCCCAGCCCTGCTGCCGGCGGCGGTGCACGTACCCGATGGCGTCGCCGTCGGGCAGCATCCGGTCGAACACGACGCAGTCGTACCTTCCGGCGGAAAGCGCCGCATCGGCGGCGGCGATGTCGGCCGCCTGGTCGACCCGCAGTCCCGTTCCGAGCAGTTCGGTGGTGACCGCCAGCCGCAGGTTCTCGTCGTCCTCGACCACCATCACCCGCACCGGGGGCCTCCCGTGGATCGTGTCATCGGAACCTCATGTACCGGGACGGATGGTAATGCCCAGTGGAAGCTGCCGTTGGCGGCGCGGGTCGATCGGGAGGTATGGGGTTGGTGCTCTTCCACGTGCTGGGCCCGCTCGAGGTGCACTGCGCCACCGGCACCCGCCCGATCGGCGCGGGCAAGCGCGCGGCTCTGCTGGCGATCCTGCTGACGAAGCCTAACGCCTGGCTGACGATCGACGAGCTGATCGCGACCATCTGGCCGGAACAGGCCGTGCCGGCCTCGGCGGAGGCCAACCTGAAGACCTATGTCTGGACGTTGCGCCGGCGCCTGCCGGACCACAACGGTGGTCCGCGGATCGAGAGCCGTCCCGGCGCGTACCGGATCCGGATCGGTCGCGGTGAGCTGGACGTCGACCGGGTCGGCGAACTCGCCGAGCAGGCCCGGCTCGCCTCGGCGGGTGGTGATCCCGGTACCGCGGCCGCCCGGCTCGACCAGGCGCTGCGGATGTGGCGCGGGCGGCCGTTCGCGGAGCTCGACGGGACGGCGGCCACAGAGGTGCTGACCAATCTCGACGACCTGCGCCTGGGGCTGGCGGAACAGCTCGCCGAGGCCCAGCTCGCGGCGGGTCACGGGCAGGACGCTCTGATCACGCTGCGGGCGATCACCGTGGACGCCCCGCTGCGGGAGGCGGCCTGGGCACAGCTGATCCGGGTACTTCACGTGACGGGCCGGCGGGCCGAGGCCCTGGGCGCGTACCGCCAGGCCCGGGAGCTGCTCTCCGCCGAGCTGGGAGTCGAACCGGGAGCCGCGCTCGCCGAGGCGTACCGGCTGGCGCTGGGCGATTCGCACCGGACGGCGCTCGGCGGCGCCCCTGGCGGGTCGGTACGCCGGGAGCTGCCCCGGGACGTACCGCTCGCCGGTCGCCGAGCCGAGCTGGCCGCCGTACGCCGGGCCGCGCACGACGCCGCGCCCGTGGTGCTGGTGGAGGGCATGGCCGGGGTGGGTAAGACCGCGCTCGTGGTACACGCGGCCCACCAGCTGGCGGCGGACCATCCGGACGGACAGTTCTTCGTACGCCTGGGCGACGCCGGTCACCCCGGTACGTCCACAGCGGCGGCCGCGCTGGACCGGCTGCTGCGCGGCGTCGGCGTACCCGACTCGGAGATCCCGCGCGACCTGGACGAACGGTCCGCGCTGTGGCGGTCGGAGCTGGCCCGGCGGCGCGTACTGCTGGTGTTGGACGACGTCCCCGGCCCGGATGCGCTGGCACCGCTGCTGCCCGCCGCTCCCGGCTGCCTGGCCCTGGTCACCACGCGGAACCGCGGCTGGCATCCGGGCGGCGCGACCCGGATCAGCCTGGCACCGCTGGGAGCGGAGGACTCCGCCGCGCTGTTCCGGTCCGCGCTCGGTGGGCGGGGTGCGGACGCGGACCGGCGGACCCTGCTCGCCGTCGGGCAGCGCTGCGGTGGGCTTCCGGCCGCGCTGCGCGACGCCGCCGCCCGGTTGCAGTGCCGACCACACTGGACGCCGCGGCGGCTGGTCGAGGAGCTGGACGACGATCCGTGCCGGGTGCTCTCCGACGCGGTACGACGCTCGATAGTCGACGCCGGTCGCCGGCTGGCCGGTCGGGAGCTGGCGGCGTGGTACGCCCTCGGCGACCTGCCGGGCGAGTTCGGACCCCCCGCCGCCGCACGGGCGCTGGGGGTCCCGGTGGGCGCGGCGCGAATGGCCCTGGAGACGCTGGTCGACCAGGGACTACTGGACGTCGCCAGCGCGGAGCGCTACCGCAGCCACGTCCTGGTCCGGCACCTGGCCCGGTGTTCGGCGCCGGCCGGCCACCCGTTTCGGGAACACCACCGTGACCGCCGGGTCGCCTGAGGCGGGCGGCACACCGATGACCGCCGAGCCGGGCAACCACACGAGTGGCCGAGGAGGAGCCCCATGACCGTCAACCCGCTGACCACTCTCCGGGACCGGTGCTCACCGGCCCGGCCCGCTCGCCCGTCCGTGCCGCACCGGTACGGGCAGCCGCTGGTGTTGTCGACCCATGCCGCGATCACGGCGGCGCTGGCCGCAGCGAACCACGACGTCCTCATCGCCAGCACGCAGTGCACGGCCGGTAACGAGCCGCTCGGCATGCTCCGGCGGATCGACCACGAGAACCTGCGGCGCGGGGTACGTTACCGCGTGCTGTTCCCGGACCGTGCCCGTACCGTCCCGGCGCTGGCCCTCCAGCTGGGCAGCCTCGCCATGGCCGGTGCCGAGGTACGTACCGCGCCCGACGTCCCGACGGACGCGACGGTGGTCGACGAGGCGGTGGCCATGCTCCCCTTCGAGTTGCCGGACAGCCGGTCGGGTGACGTCGCGGTGTTCCACCTGCCCAGTGTGGTGAGCACGGTCGTCGAACTCTTCGAGCAGGTCTGGCCCTCGGCCGTGTCGCTCATGGCGTCGGACGTACCGGACCGGGCCGGGCTGACCGAGCGGGAGCGGGAACTGCTCAGGCTGCTCTCGGTGGGCTGCACCGACGAGTCCGCGGCGGCCCGGCTCGGCGTCTCGGTGCGTACCGTTCGCCGGACGATGTCCGGGATCATGAACCGGCTCGGCGCCCGCAGTCGGTTCCAGGCCGGGATCAAGGCGGCCGATCGCGGCTGGCTGGTGCGGCGACCCTGATGGGTGCGCCGGCCGGATACCGTGTGCAGTTGTGCGGGTACTGATCACCGAGGACGACGACATTCTCCGGTTGGCCCTGGACGCGTCGCTGCGTGGTGCCGGGTTCGCCGTGGACACCGTGATCGACCTGCCCGAGGCCGACGAGGCGCTGAGCGTCAACGGCTACGACTGCGCGGTGTTCGACCGGATGCTGCCGGCCGGCGACTCGCTACGCTACGTGGCGGGCCGCCGGCGTGCCGGGTGGGACGTGCCGGTGCTGTTCCTCACCGCCCGGGACGCGGTGAGCGACCGGATCGACGGACTGGCCTGGGGCGACGACTACCTGGTCAAGCCGTTCGCGGCCGCCGAGCTGGTCGCCCGGGTGGGCAGCCTGTGCCGGCGGGGCGACACCGGCCGAGCCCCGGTGCTGCGGCACGGCGACATCGAGCTGGACGTCGGAAGGCACGAGGCCCGGCGCGCGGGCCGGATACTCACCCTCACCGTCAAGGAGTTCAAGGTGCTCGAACGGCTGCTGGCCGCGGGCGGCGAACCGGTCCGCCGCGCCGAGTTGATCGCGGTCGCCTGGGACGAGCTGGTCCCGCCCACCTCGAACGTGCTCGACGTGCTGATCGCCCAGCTGCGGCGCAAGCTCGGCACGCCACCGGTGCTGCACACCGTACGCGGAGTCGGTCACCTGCTGCGCTGACTCCCGCCGCTGGCGGGACCACCCCGCCCCGCCCCACCTTGCCGCCGGTGCCGTCGATCCGGCCCGCCGAGCACGCCGCCGGACCGGCCGGACGGCCGCCCGTCAGTCCCGGGTCAGCAGGTAGGCCCGATCCGGGTCGATCCGCACGTTGACGTTGGTGCCCTCGGCGAGGGCCTCCCGGGGATCGGCACCGGGGTCGGTCACCGCCAACGTGCCGCTGGTGGTCTCGATCTCGTAGTCCACCGCCGGTCCGTGGAACGTCGAGCGGAGCACGACGCCGATGCCGGTCCCGCCGTCGGTGACCGGCGTCAGCTTCATGGTCTCCGGCCGGGCCATCAGGTAGGCGTTGTCGTCGTTCGCCGACACCGTCGGGTGGGCCGCCGCGGTCAACCGCTGCCCGAGGGCGTGCACCACGGCCCGGCCATCGCTGACACCCTCCGGCACCACCTCGATGAAGTTGGCCCGCCCGATGAAGTCCGCGACGAAGACGCTCGCCGGGCGCAGGTAGATGTCCCCCGGCGTGGCCACCTGCTCGACCCGTCCCCGGTTCATCACCACGATCCGGTCCGACATGCTCATCGCCTCGTCCTGGTCGTGCGTGACGTAGATGCTGGTGATCTCGAACATCCGCTGGATCCGGCGGATCTCCGCGCGCATCGAGCCCCGCAACTTGGCGTCCAGGTTGGACAGCGGTTCGTCGAAGAGCAGCACCTTCGGCTGCACGACCAGGGCCCGGGCCAGGGCGACCCGCTGCTGCTGGCCGCCGGAGAGTTCGTGCGGGCTCCGGTCCTGCAGACCGACCAGGTTCATACTGGTCAGCGCCATTCGCATGCTGGTGGCGACCTCCTGGCGGCTACGCCGACGCAGCCTGAGCCCGTACGCGATGTTCTCGCCGACCGTGAGGTGCGGAAAGAGCGCGTAGCTCTGGAACACCATCGCCATCGGACGCCGCTGCGGTGGCATCGAGTCGATCACCTTGTCGTCGAGCCGGATCTGCCCGCTGGTGGCGTCCTCGAATCCGGCGACCATCCGCAGCGTGGTGGTCTTGCCGCACCCCGACGGCCCGAGCAGCGTGATGAACTCGCCCGGGGCGACGTCGAGGTCGACCGCGTCGACGGCGGTGACCGTGCCGGTACGGCTGGCGAACGTCTTGGTCAACGCCTCTAGACGCAGGCGTCCGGTGCCGGCACCGGCGGACGCGGCCACGGCCAGGTCGGGCACCACAGCGGTCATCGTTTCGGCCTTTCGGTGTCGGTGGCGACGCGGTTCAGGTTGGCGCCCGCGCCGACGATGAGACGGATGAGCGCGAAGGCCGCCAGCACGATGGCGGTCAGCACGGTGCAGTAGGCGAACGCCACCCCGTACCGGCCGGTGCTGGCGGCGCTCAGCACCTGGGAGGTGATGATCTTCGTCTCCGGCGTGACCAGCAGGACGATCGTCGAGATCGAGGTCATGCTGCGGGCGAAGCTGTAGCTCAGGCCGGTCAGCAGCGCCGGCCGGATCAGTGGCAGGGTGACCCGCCGGAAGGTGTAGAGCGGACCCGCTCCGAGGTCGGTCGAGGCCTGCTCGATCTGCGGGTGGATCTGGGTCAGCGCCGCGACCGCGGTGCGCTGGCCGGCGGGGAGGCTCCGGATGACGTACGCGACGACGATCGCCGCCGCCCCGCCGGCGATGGCGCTGCCGCCGACCAGGCTGGGGAAGACCTCGACCGGGCCGAGCCACCGCTCCGGCCGGTACGCGAGCACGAAGCCGATCCCCAGCACCGTGCCCGGTACGGCGACCCCGAGCGTCCCGGCCAGGTCCAGCAGCCCGGCGGCCCGGCGCAGGTGCCGGACCACGAGCCAGGAGATGACCAGCCCGAAGACCGCCGCGACCGGGGTGGCGAGGGCTGCGAACATGACGGTGTCGAGCACGGCTTCCCGCCCCACCCCGGCGACCACCTCCCGGAGGTACTCCAGGGTCAACGTGTTGTCCACGCCGAAGACCCGGGTCACCGAACCGAGCAGCACCGTGCCGTAGACGCTGAGGATGAGCGCCGCCGCCAGCAGCGCGAGCCCGAAGATCGGCCACCGTACCCAGTTGTCGATCAGGTGCACGCTGCCCGAGGGCCGCCCGGTGATGGTGGTCCGGACCTTGCGGTTCAGCCAGTACCGCTGCGCGACGTACAACCCCAGCGAGGGCACGAGCAGGATGACGCAGTAGACGGCGGCGCTGGTGGTGTCGTACTCGCCGGTGACCGCCAGGTAGGCCCGGCTGGCCAGCACCGTGTAGTCACCGCCGAGGACGAGCGGGTTGGCCAGGTCGGCGATCGCCTCCACGAAGAGCAGTAGGAATGGCGCCACCAGCCCCGGTGCCAGCAACGGCAGGATGACCGTGCGCAGGGTCCGCCACCGGCTGGCCCCGAGGTTCATCGCGGCCTCCTCCAGTGCCGGGTCCAGCCCGCGGAGCATGCCGAGCAGGCCGAGGTACGCCACCGGGAAGAGCGACAGGGAGAGCACGAAGACCAGTCCGTCGAGCCCGTAGATGTCGTACTCCAGGCCGAGGAGGCCGTTGCTGATCACGCCCCGCCGGCCGTAGAGCACGACGGTGGCGGTGGCGACCGCGAACGGCGGGCTGACGATCGGCACCAGCGCCACCACGTGCAGGATCCGCTTGCCCGGTACGGCGAGGCGGGTCTGGACGAAGGCGAAGAGGAACCCGAGCGCCGTCCCGCAGAGCCCGACCAGCACGCCCAGGACCAGCGTGTTGCGCAGGATCGTCAGGTCGACCGGGGAGCTGAAGAAGCGCGCGTAACGCGGTAACGCCGCCGGTCCGAACGCCGCCGCGAGGACGGCGACGAGCGGGACGACGCTGCCGACCGCCACCAGACCGACGCAGGCGACGAGCAACAGTCGGATGCCGAGGTCGAGCCGCCGCCGGCGCCGGCGGCGCGGTGGCGCCGCCGGGCCGGGGGCCAGCTCCGGTTCGTGGATCAGGGCGGTCATGACTTCGGCGCCTGGGCCACTTCAGCGTCGAACCGCCGGTTCAGCGCGGTCTTCGCCGCACCCGCCGCGACCGCGTCGTATTCGACCAGCCTGATCGTGCTGAGGTCCACGACCTTGTCCGAGACCTTCGCGCCCGGATTGGTCGGGAACTGGTACGACTTCACCGTCGGCCCGATCTCCTGTGCCTCGACCGTCAACGCCCAGTCGACGAACTTCCGGCCGCTCTCCGGGTTCTTGGCGCCGCTGACCAGCGCCACCCCGCCGGTTTCGTAGCCGGTTCCCTCGGCCGGGAAGGAGACCACCAGGTCGGGGAAGCCCGCTTCCTTGGCCGCCACGCAGTCGTGGGAGAAGATCACCCCGACCGCCACCTCGCCACGGGCCGTCATCTGGGCGGGTGCCGCACCGGACTTGGTGTACTGCAACACGTTCGGGTGCAGCCGGCGCATGTACTCCAGCGCCTTGTCCTGGTCGCCGCCGGCGAGCAGCACCTGGGTCCAGAGCGCCGTGTACGCGGTGCCCGAGGTGGACGGATGGGCGATACCGACGTCCTTGGCGAGCAACGGATCGAGCAGGTCAGCCCAGGAGTCCGGCACCTCGATCCCGGCCTCTCGCAGCAGCTTCGGGTTGGCGCAGAACCCGAGCGCCCCGACGTAGACGCCGGTCCAGAGCCCGGACGCGTCCTTGTACTTGGCCGGGATCGCGCCGGCGTTCGGCGAGGCGTACGCCTCCAGCATCCCCTCCGCGGCGCCGGCGGCGTAGCCGTCGGCCGGGCCGCCGTACCAGACGTCGAACTCCGCGTTACCCTTACCGGCCTTGATCCGGGCCAACGCCTCGCCGCTGGAGAGCCGTACGAAGTCGGCCCTGACCCCGGTCGTCTCGCTGAACTGCGCCGTGGTCGCCGCGCACCACTCCTCCGTCCCGCCGCACACGACGTGCACGACGCCGCCGTCCGCCGTACCACCGGAGCCGTTGCCCGGCTCCCGGGCGCAGCCGGCGGCCAGGACGAGGACCGCCGCGCACCCCAGCCAGCTCACGCCGCGCCGAAATCGACTCGCCATCGAATCCCGACCTCCCAGGTTGTCGCAATGTTGCGGCCAGGTTAGAGGCGGGTGACGGACGCTCCGGTAACACATCCGTGAGCCCTGGTGACACCGCCGTTACCTGGATCCGCCCTCCGGAGGGTCGCGGAGGGAGTCCGGCATCAGATAGCCGACACCGCGCAGGGTGCGGATGTATCCCGCTCCGTCCGGGGTCGCCGCCAACCGGGAGCGCAGCCGGTAGACGGTGGACTTGACCACGTCCCGGCCGCCGATCAGGTCGGTCGTCCCCCACACCGCGCGGAGCAGGTCCTGCCAGGACTGCGGGGTGCCGCGTCGGGCCGCGAGGTGGGCGAGCAGCTTGAACTCGGTGTACGGCAGGTTGAGCTGACGTCCGGCGAGCACGACGGTCCGGTTGGTCAGGTCGATCACCAGCTTGCCGACCCGGATCGCGGAGCCGGTGTCGCGGCGCCGGCGTACCAGTGCCTGGGCCCGCAGCGCCACCTCGCGGGGGTGGAACGGCTTCGTCACGTAGTCGTCGGCCCCGTGCTCCAGCCCGGCGATCACGTCGTCCTGTTGGGACAGGGCGGTGAGCAGCATGATCGGGACCTCGGACCGGGCGCGGATCCGCTGGCAGAGGCTCAACCCGTCCATGGTCGGCATGAGCACGTCCAGCACGACCAGGTCGACCGGCCGGGTCCGCAGCAGGTGCAGCGCGGTCGCGCCGTCGTGCGCGACGAGCACGGAGAACCCCTGGGTCTGCAGGGCGAACTCGATGATCACCGTCATCTGCGGTTCGTCGTCGACGACCAGGGCCGTCGGACCGGACCGGTCGGCCCGGGCTTCGACGGGACCGGTCACGACCCGGTACCGGCCGGCGCGGTCCGGGGCAGGGTGAAGAGGAATGTGGTTCCCCGCCGCGACGCGGTGTGCACCATGATCTCGCCTCCGTGTAGCTCCACTATCGTCTTGGTGATGACCAGGCCGAGCCCGGTCCCGTCGGCCAGCGGTCGGCCGGTGGCGAACCGGTGGAACAGCCGGTGCCGCTCCTCCCGGCTCATGCCGGCCCCGTCGTCGGTCACGTAGACGGCGATCCCGGTGTCGATCGGCGTCACCCTGACGTCGATGCTGCCACCGGTCGTGGTGAACCGGCTGGCGTTGGAGAGCAGGTTGGTCAACGCCTGGGCCAGCAGCATCGGATCGGCCTCGATCCTCGGCGTCACCTGCGGGGCGTCCAGACTGATCCGCTGCTGCCGCTGCGCGCAGAGTGGACGCATCGCCGTGACGACGTCCCGGGCGACCACCGACAGGTCCACCCGTTCCAGTTTCGGGGTGAAGAGCCCCGACTCGATCTTCGCCTGGATCAGCAGGCTCTCACAGAGCCCGATCACCTGGGTGGACTGGTGGTCGAGCACCTGGAGTAGCCGGCGCTGCGCTGGCGTCAGCGGGCCCGGCATCCCCTCCCGGAGCAGGTCCACCGCCCCTTTGATCATGCTGAGCGGGGTCCGCAGTTCGTGGCTGAGCGAGGTCACCTGGTCGGCCCGCCCCTGCACCGACTGCTCCAGTTCGACGAGCTCGGCCCGGAGCCTGCCGCGGGTGCGGCGGCCGTACAGCGCCATCAGACCCGCGCCGGTGAACCCACCGGCCAGCACCGCGAGCGCCACGAGCCACATCGATCCCATCCCTCGGCCGACGTCCCGGTTTCAGCCTCCCCGTCAGCTCCTCGCCGCGCACGCGTCACGATCGGCCGGGGTGGCAGGGAGCGGGATTACCGGTGACATCGATGTGCCCCCTTTCCGATGGTGCAGGCGAATGCACAGGATCAAGTATGCGCCCAGGGAACCTTTTTCAACCTGAACCGCGCGGCGCTCGCGCACCGCGTCTGACCTTGCGGTCCACCGCACCGCAAGGGGAGGTTGAAAAAGATTCAGTGATGATCGCGGATGGCACGCGTGACATCGGCAGTGCCCTCGCCACCCGGCTCCCGGACAGAACCGACGTGTTGGTACTCGCGGCCGGCGGCTTCGACCAGCGCCGCGGCGTGGCACCGAGGGCGTCGAACAGACCTTCGCCATCTACGTCCTGAGCCGTCGTCGCCCTCACCGACGAGATCCCCCAAGCCGTCGGTACCGCGTCTCGGTGGCGGCCGTGAACCCAGACGCAGGATTGACGTGCCACCTAACTGCAACTAGCCTGATAGCAGTTAGGTCGGTACGGCGGCGGTGCGCGAGGGGGCACGGTGGGTCTCAGCAGCAGGAGCGCGGTCGCGATTCACGCGCTCACGATGTTGGCACGCTGGGATGACCGCTCACTGACCTCGGCGGAGATCGCGGACAGTCTGGCGAGCAATCCGGTTCTCGTGCGGCGCATCCTCGGCAGCTTGCGAGACGCCGGCCTGGTGTGGTCCGCCGAGGGACGTGGCGGGGGGTGGGTTCTTGCCCGCACCGCACGCGAGATCACGCTCTACGACGCGTACGCCGCCGTCGAGGAGGGGCCGATCCTATCGCGGCACACCCATCCACCCAGTGACGCGTGCGAGGTCGGGCGCCACATGCAGAACGTGCTTGAGACGGAGTTCCGGAACGCGGAAGAGGCCATGCAAGAACGGCTCGGCCGGACGACCATCGCCCACCTGGTACGGCAGATACTGGCCGCCGAGCGTCGATTTGCGGCACCCAATCGCTAGCTGAGCCATGGCGGAGGCGTACCCTCCGCCATTTTCTCGCCCAAACTGTAACTACGACAGTGGCAGTAGATGCCGCGCGGAGGATGCGCCGGATGACACCTACATCGGTCACAACCGAACAGACCGGTTCCGGGCTGGCCCTGTTGGCAGTGCTCATGCCGGCGGTGCTCGTCACGGTCGTCGCCAGCGACATGGTCAATCTCATGCTCCCGTCCATCGGAGCGGAGTTCGGCGCTTCCGAGGCGGAGTTGGCGTGGGTCGTCACCGGCTTCCTGCTGGTGTTCGCAGTCGGTATCCCCTTCTACGGCCGCATCTCCGACCGTGTGAGCCTGCGACGTCTCTTCACCTTCGGCCTGCTGACCTACAGCGCCGGGAGCCTGGTCTGCGCGCTCGCCCCGGATCTCCTCGTGCTCGTGCTCGGGCGGATCGTGATGGGGACAGGCGCGGCCGCGCTGCCCGTGCTCTCGATCATTGCCGTCACCAGGTTGATGCCGGTGGACAAGCGAGGGATGGGGATCGGCGTCGTCTCCGCGGCTGCGGGTGTCGGTACCGCCGCCGGACCGGCCCTCGGCGGCGGGATCGGCCAGGTCCTCGGCTGGCCCGCGCTGTTCTGGCTGATGCTTGTGGTCGCGTTGGTACTGCTTCCCGCAGCGTTTCGCGTGCTGCCGGGCGAACCCGCGGCGGGTACGGGTCGGTTCGACCTTCCCGGCGGCCTCCTCCTTGGCCTGGGCGCCGGGCTGGCCCTGTTCGGCGTTACCCAGGCACAGGTCGCCGGCTTCGCCGCACCCTCGTCCTGGCTCAGCCTCGTGGTGGCGGTCGTGGCAATTGCGCTCTTCGGGTGGCGTACCGTCCGCGTCGCGCAGCCGTTCGTACCGCCCGCGCTGTTCACCAACCGGGTCTACCAGGCAGCGGTCGTCGTCGCGTTCCTGGCCATGATCGTCAACCTCGGCGGCCTGGTACTCGTTCCGCTGCTGGTGGTTGACGTCAACGGTCTCGACCCGGGAGCCGGGGCCCTGGTCATGATTCCGGCCGGGGTCGCCGTCGCCGTCCTCTCCCCGTTGATCGGTCGCCTCGCCGACCGCATCGGCACCCGAACCCTGGTGCTGACGGGCCTCGCGCTCATGGGACTGTTCGCCCTGGGCCTCTCGACCTCGGCTGGAGGCACGTCGGTGATCCCCGCAGGCGCCGGAATCCTCGGGCTCAGCGTCGGCTTCATCTTCGTGATCACCCCGATCATCAGCACTGCGGCGAGCGCGTTGCCGGCCGACCAGGTCGGCGTCGGCCTCGGGATCCTCCAAGGAGCCCAGTTCCTGGGCGCCGGTACCGGCCCGGCGCTGTTCGGTGCGCTGGTGACCGCACGGCAGCTCAGCGGCAGCGCCGCCATCAACCCCCTGTACACCAGTCACCATGGCGCCGCCTTTTCCGACGCCTTCGTGGCCATGGCCGTGGTCGTCGTCCTCGCATTGATCGTCGCGTTCCGGATGCGTCCCGCGGCAGCCGCCGCGGCCACGCCGCCCCGCGACGCGGACAAGGCCGACTGAGCCCAGTTCTCACCGCGCGACGGTCTGCCTCGAGGCGGCGTGGGACGAGGATCGCCTCTGCCGTGCCGGCCTGAGACGCACCGTGGCACGCTGGCCCAGCTTCGCCGTCATCGTCCGGGGTACGTACGGCGGCCCAGACCGATCAGCGGTCGGACGGACTCCGGACTCGCGTCGGGCGCGCGGGCCTGGGCCACCAGAACAGCGGCCTCCCGCTGACGTCTAGATACGTCGGTCGATATCGACATGCCTGCAGGTGATCGAGACCGCCGCTGTGCGCATCGTGTGCACGCCGGTTGACAGGCTTGGCTGCGTCGGTGGACCCGCCGACGACGTACCGAGGAGGAGGGTCAGATGAGAATGGTGTCGACAAGCGAGCGCGGCCGTGGCGGCTGGACCGCCGTGCTCCTGGCGGCGGCGATGGTGGCGACGTCCGTTCTGGTCGCCACGCCGGCGGCCCAGGCGGCGACGGTCGAGGCCCGCGGCGAGGCGAAGCCGACCGTCACAGTGCGACCGGGTGGCCCGGGCACCTACGCCGTGGGAGATACCGTCGCCACGATCGAACGCGTGCCGTCGAGCCCGCGACCAGCAGGCGACGACGACCCACAGATCTACCCAGGCTGGGACGTCTGCGCGTTCGAGATGTATGGCTACCGGGGCTGGGTCATCTGCCGGATGGACTGGTCCGCCATCACCTGGGTCAGCGGCACCGACACGTACGAGGAGGTCTTCGTGATCGGGACCGACTGGTCGGTCTGGCACATCTGGCGCGGTAGCGGCGGGTGGAAGAGCCTTGGCGGCAGGGCCCTCGCCGAAATCGGAAACGGCGCCTTCGCGGACGTCAATCCGGTACGCGCCATGACGTTCGGCCTGGACGCGGACCTGTGGTGCCGGTACCGCGGCACCGGCAACTGGGCCGGTGGTTGGAGCCGCTGCTGAGCTGTCGTACCCCATTCCAGCTCCGCCGTCCCCACGACGGAGCTGGAACGGTTCCTCCGGCACCGCGGCTGGCGTCGCCGCCGGCCAGCTCGCCTGTACGGTCGCGGCGTCTCCCGGTGTCGCGAGCCTGCTCCACGCGAGCGAACCCGCGTTCCTGGCCCGCTACCGCTCAACCTCACCACGGTGATCGTCGACTTCGAGGCGGGCGGCCAGGTCCGCGGATGACCTCGACCAGGCTAGCGAAACTGTCTTTCCCGTGGCCGGCTGCGATGCCCTGATCGGTCAGTGACTTGATCAGTACGGGAAGGGAGGTATCGATGTAGGAGGCCCGTGCGGCTTCGATGAGGTGGTCCATGAGCGGGGCGTCCAGTTCGAGCCATTCATCGTCGCCGGGGTAGTGCCGATCATCGACCTGCTGTGCATAGTCGGTGATCACCTCTGTGACGGTGGCGGCCAGCCAGCGGGTCAGAAGCGGCGCCACGGTGGTGGCCGGGACCTGGGCGGCGGCAAGAAGCGCGGCGGTCTGCAAGAAGCCGATCAGGGTGGCCCAGGCGAAATTGAGCATCGCCACGTCGTAGAGGGCGGCGGTGCCAGGGGACGCGCCCAGGTAGGTGGCGGCACCCAGGTGCCTGAGCGCGGCTTCGTGACGCTCGAACACCTCGTGCGAGCCGCTGTAGACCAACACCGTCTCCGGTCTGCCGACATGCTCCGGATGGGCCATCAACGCACCGTCGAGGTAGCGAACGCCCCGGGCGTCCATCCAAGCGGCTACCTGCTCGGCCTGGGCACTTGTTCCCGATGTCAGGTTGACCACGTCAGCGGAGGTGACGTGCGGGTCGGCTCGGCGAAGGACGCGCTGGACGCTGTCGTAGTCATCGACACAGACGACGATGAGGGATGCGGCGGTGATGGCCGCCTGCAACGAGTCGGCCCGGGACACGTCCTCGGCGGACGGCGCCTCGGAGAGCGTGCCGACCTCGTCCCACACCGTGACGGCATCACCGGCCGCCGCCAAGGCGCGGGCCAGTGCCGCGGCTCGCAGGTTCAGCCCTATCACCGTCACCCGGGTGCCCGTGCGCTGGTTCATGAGTTCCTCCAGTGAACCTTTTTCAACCTGGACCGCGCGGCGCTCACGCACCGCGTCCGACCTTGCGGTCCGCCGGACCGCAAGGGGAGGTTGAAAAAGGTTCAGTAATCATGGGACCCGCGTTGGTCGCGTGATCGCCGTGCGGTCAAGCTAGACCTTGACATCCATGTGAGAGTCAAGCGGAGAGTGTCTTGCGCATCGGGGAACTGGCTCGACGAACGGGCGTCAACCAACGGCTGTTGCGCTACTACGAGGAGCAGGGCCTGCTGCGGCCAGTTCGGCGACCGAGCGGATACCGCGAGTACGGCGACGCCGATGTGGAACGGGTGCGACGGATCCGCACCCTGCTCGCCGCCGGGCTCAACACCACCACCATCGCCGACGTACTGCCCTGTACGGTCGATACTGGCGGCGGCCTGGCCGCGGCATGTCCTGACCTGTTGAGCGACTTGCAGCGTGAACGCGACCGGATCAGCAGGTCCATCACCGAGTTGCACACCGCCCGGACGATGCTCGACGCCATCATCAAGGCCACCTCACGCTGAGGCCACACACCGCCCGATCCGCGAGCGTGGCGTTCACCACGTTCGTGTCAGACCCACCTGCGGTGGCCATGGTGGGTCCGGACGGCTGGCCTGCGCGTTGTTCAGGCGTACTGTGCGGAACCGAGGGGGTCTTGGGCTAGAGCGGGTGGGCAGCTGCACGCGACCGTAGCCCGCTCCCGGCCGGGCCCGCAGCTCTGGCGGCCAATCCAAGACGTCGCCGAACTCTTCGGCGGGCGGGCGGGCGGGGCGGTGCTGCCGGCAACGACGCTGTACGCCGTGCCAGAGCCGCTGGCCGCCGAGGGAACTCGTGGAGCCGGGGCCGGAGTCTGCGGCGACCGACAGTTTCGGCGGCCCCCACGGTTGGATCATGTCGTCGAGCATGTCCAGCGCAAGGCGGCACTTCGCTCGGTGAACTCCATCACCTGGGGACGCACCTGCTCAATCTCCTCGGGAGTCACATCACGAAGGCAACCGCAGAGCAAAGTGGACAGCGACACACGCCGCGACGTAGCGCTAGACGGCACGCCGAGTCGTTGACAGCAGGGCGGGTGGCTCAGGCCACTCCGGTGCGGGGATGGCCGGGCTCCTTTTCTCCGGGCCGAAAGTCCGGGTTCGGCGGGCCTGCGGCACGAGGGGTCCGCGCCGCAAGTCGACGATCCTTCAACGCGACGTGCAGATGCAGCCGGACGAGTCCTTCGGCGAGGTCCACGTCCAGAATCTTTGCTATCCGGGCCAGCCGGTAGTAGAGCGTGGTCCGGTGAATCTGGAGACTCTCGGCCGTGCGTTGCGCGTCGCACCCCAGGTCGAGATACAACTCCAGCGTGCGGGTCAACATCTCGGCGGAGCCGCCGCACTCATCCAGCCGCTGGAGTACCGGATCCGGCTCAAGCGGAGCCATCTGGAGCAAGAGTCGATAGGGCCCCACCTTCGACCAGGGCAGGATCCGGGGCAGTGCCGGGTCGAGAGCGGCCAGGTCGGCGGCCGCCCGAGCCTGCCCGTACATGCCACGGACGGAGTCGACGTCGAAGGGGCCAGGATTGCTGATTCCGACCGTGAAGGTACAACTGGCCGGTCGAGCGCACCTGTTCAGGGTGCGGACGAGTAGGTCGATCGCGCCGGTGGACAGGGGCTGGTCCGGTCGGTGGCACAGCACGACGGCGACGTGAGTCGTGGCGACAAAGGAGCCGACATGGACCGGACTCGACGTGAGCGCTGACGGAATGGACGCGTCGAGGCGGCGGAACACGGCGGGCGGGAGAGTTGACAGTGCTGCACGATCTGCGCTGGCCGGCACCGCCACGCAGACGGTCAGCCGGGCACCGAGTAACGATGGCATCGCGCTCGCCAACCGGTCGCGGGCACTCGCCGCCATTGCACTGCCGTCAAGGAGTAGCCGGACCAGGGTGTTGACGTCGTACGTGCCCAGCCCGGCAAGATCGTGCTGCGCCTCGAGAATGTGGGTCAGTTCCCTGACGGCCTCGACGGCCCTGTCGAGCGCGGCTGGCGTCAGCACGCGTTCACCCTCCAGCACCCACAGATAGCCCAGACAGTGATCTCCGGACCGCATCGGGATGCAGACCCGCCCGACCATTCCCAGCTCCACGTTGGCCGGTACGCGTACCGGCCCGCTCGCCTCGACGATGCCGTGACGCAGCTGCCAGTCCTGAATCTCCGGCGTGACCTTGCGGGAGAGGATCGACGCGACGCGGGCCGGATCGGCATGACCGTCTTGCACGCTGTACGCGATCAGACGCCCGTCCGGCGCATCGACGGAGACGCTGTGCCCGATTCGGCTGGCGAGCTCGTCGAGACCCTGCTCAAACGTGCGGGTCACATCCAATGGCCCCATGCGCTGCTCCTGATAGCTCTGGGAGTGAGCCACCCGGCAAAAGTCCGGGCGAGTCGGTAGCCACCGGCGAGGGAGTAGTCGACACCCCCGGACGTCGAGTCCTGACGAAAGACCCTGTCCCTGCCGGTTGGTGGGGAGAGTACGCGAGATCTCGCCTGGCGCTCGCGCGTACGACGGCCGGTAAGGCACCGGCGGCGTACCCACAAGGCCCACCCGTTCAGCTCGCCAACCGGCTCGTCGGCATCCGGCACGTGTGGCTCAGACCCGGCGCGTCGTACGTCGAGACGACCGCCTCGTCGCATCACCTCGACGAGGCTGCTGCCTCGACATTCCGACTCCCGGCATGTCATTCGGAGTTTGCCCTGCAACGGCGACAGCTCTGCGACAACTGTAGTAGATCATGCCGGCGGGTCTCGGCTCCGATCCGATGTGCGGGACACTGAGCTGCGCATATGGTCGTACGGCACGGCCTGGCGACTCGGCCGACGACACCTGGAGCTGTCGGGAGATGCGGAGCCGAAGTGATGATTCGAAGCCAACTGTCTCGTTCGTGGGTTCCTTCGCGCAGTCAGGACCGAATCCGCGAAGTGGCGCATGCACTGGTCGGCCGATCCGCGTTTGCGACGCTAGAAGAGATCGACCGGTTGGTGGCAGAGAACCACCGGATCCACGACGTCGAGTCGGTGAATCTGAACCCGGCGACAAACGTCATGAACCCACGGGCCGAGGCGATGCTGTCGGCACGGCTGGGCACTCGCGCATCGCTGGGCTACCCCGGCGCGAAGTACGAGATGGGACTGGAGGCTATCGAGCAGATCGAGATTATCGCGACCGAACTCGCCGCCCAGGTCTTCGACTCGGATTACGCTGAGGTGCGGGTCGGTTCCGGAGCGATGGCCAACCTCTATGCCTTCATGGCCGTTTGTCGACCTGGCGACACCATCATCGCTCCTCCGGAAAGCATCGGCGGACACGTCACTCACCACGTCGATGGTGCGGCCGGCCGCTATGGACTCACCATCGTTCCCGCACCAATCAGGGCCGACACGTACACCGTGGACGTCGCGGAGTTGGACAGACTGGCTCGGCGGATCCGGCCAAAGTTGATCACTATCGGCGGTAGCCTCAACCTGTTTCCGCACCCGGTCGGTGAGGTACGGCAAATCGCGGACTCCGTCGGGGCGCGAGTACTTTACGATGCCGCCCACCTATCCGGCATGATAGCCGGGCGTGTGTGGCCCCAACCGTTGGTCGAGGGTGCCCACCTGATCACAATGAGCACCTACAAAAGCCTCGGTGGTCCACCTGGCGGCCTCGTCGTGACCAACGACACGGATCTGGCTCGACGACTCGACGCCATCGCCTATCCCGGCCTGACCGCGAACTTCGACGTCGGCAAGACCGCGGCGCTGGCCGTCGCGCTGCTTGATTGGAAGGTCTCCGGAACGGCATACGCCCGAACGATGGCCGCGAACGCCGCCCGACTGGCCGCGGAGCTGGAGTCACTGGGCGTACCGGTCTTCGCCGCGGACCGTGGCGGCACCCAATCACACCAGTTCGCCGTCATCGCCAACCGGTACGGCGGTGGACAGCGCGCCGCTCGTCGGTTGCGCCGGGCAAACCTGCTGACGAGCGGTGTCGGTCTGCCGGTCGAACCTGTCGACGGCGACATGAACGGGCTCCGCATCGGTACCCCGGAGACCACCCGAATCGGCATGACCGAGAAGGATATGCCCGCCCTGGCGTCCTTTATCGCCCGCGGGCTGGACCCCGACGTCGAGCCGTCCGCCGTCGGTCAGGAGGTCACCGCCTGGCGGAAGCAGTTCAGCCGCGTCCATTTCACGGCCGACATGCCCGAGGCGGTCACGCCTCCCGCATGACCTCTCCCACCGGTCACCACACTACGAGGAGCGGCAACGATGCATGCTGAGAAAGTCGAACCTTTGTCGCGGTTCCGTGACCGTTATCTGGATGTTCCGCGACTGAGGTGCGAGGTCGGATCGCCCCTCGCTCACCAACCCCAACTAGGACACAACCGCTGGCACCCGGAGATTCCGGCTGCTGTTTACATCGACCCGAGGGGAGAGGTGATTCTTGAGGCGCCAGGCTACGACGACTATCAGATCCATGACAACGGGAGCCCTGAGGAACTACGACGGGTCGACCTTTCCCGGATGCACCCTCTCGCCGGCCCGGTGCATGTCCACGGTGCCGAGCCCGGAGATTTGCTAGTCGCCGAGGTGCTCGGAGTCGAGCCACTCAGTGGTATCGCCTTCTCCAACATTCTGCCAGGGACGCCCGGGCTACTCGGTGAAATCTTCCCTGATGGTTACCGCTCAACCTGGCATGCCAGGGGCGGCATAGCCGAATCTCCTGACCTGCCTGGGATCAGGATCCCCGCCCAGCCCCACCCCGGGACGATGGGAGTGGCGCCGTCGTTCGAGCTCATGCAACTTTGGGGAGAACGCGAGGAGCCGCTGTTCGCGGACGGCCGGGCGTTCGCGCCGGAACCGCGCAACGCCTTGCTGCGAGGCCTCGGCGGGACGGCTCAACGCGCTGCCGCACGTACCCAGCCGCCCCGGGAGAACGGCGGCAACATGGACATCAACAAATTGGGTCCAGGAGCGAAAGTGTACTTCCCGGTTTTCGTGGAAGGCGGCCTGCTCTCGCTGGGTGACCACCACCTGTCGGCCGGCGACGGCGAGTGCAGCTTCAACGCGATGGAGATGGACGGGCGAACATGGCTGCGCCTCGACGTGATCAAGGGCGGCATGGAGCGATATGCGATAACGACGCCGCTGGTCAGACCCGGACCGATCGAAGCCCGCTTCGGCGCCGACCGTTACCTCGGCTTCAACGGCTTTTGCTTCTCTGGCAAGGAACAGGGCTACCAGGACGCCAGCTTCGCCGCACGCGAGGCCATGCTCCGGGCCGTCGACTTCCTGATGACACTCGGTTACTCCGGGGAGCAGGCGTACACGATTCTCAGCGTCGCGCCGGTCGAGATTCGCATCAGTTGCATCGTCACGATCCCGAACCCGACCGTGACCCTCTACCTGCCAATCGACATCTTCGACAAGGACATCCTGCCGCGATGAGCCGGCCAAACTCGCCAGCTCGTCGCGAATCGTCTGGCGCGTACAGGCTGTTGATCAGCATCATGCAGGAGAAGACCACGATGATGCCGACGACGACGAAGGTTCAGCGTTTCGAGGGTCTTGTCCTCGACCGACATGGTGAGCCCGGAGTGAAGATGGCGCAGATACCGGCGGCGCCGACGAGCAGGGCCGCGTACCCCGCGACCTTCCTGGCCAGGCCGGCGGACCGACCTAGTCTCGTGCCGGTGCGGATCCCACGCGTACGGCGAGGAAGGCGGCGCCGGCCGAGGCGAGCAGAGTGATGCCGATACCGGAGCCCAAGGCGATCGGCCCGAAGACATGGTCCACGCCGTCGGCGACCTGCCCGCTGTCCTTGGAACATGTCGAGCAACGCCCGGCCGCCGAGCATGGCCGGCCAGGCGGTGAGCGCCGCGCCAGCGAGGGCGACGATGCTGGCCTCGCCGACCATCATCCTTCGGAGCTGTCCCGGCGTGGCGCCGGCACGGCGCAGTAGGTGCATTTCCTCGGCCCTTTGACGCACGTTCACGGTCAGGGTGGAGGCGACGGCGAAGGACACCAGCAGGGTGGCGACGGATCGTCCGGGGCGCTTGCCGATGGAGCGTACGGCCAGGAAGAACACCACTTACACCTCCATCAGCACGTCGTCGGCGTCGTCGGCACCGTCGCCTAGGTGGGAGAGGCGCTCGGCGACCGCATCGACGGTGGGTGCCAGGAGCTGCCCCGTCGGCGAGGCGGCGGGTCAGCAGCACCGCCAGTACGAACAGCGGGATGCCCACGATCAGCGGGATGCCGGTAGGCAGGCTCAGTACGAACGCCCTACCGAGCAGCCTGAAGCGGTATCGCAGGCTTATGCCGCCATTCTCGCCGCCGGGGGCGCGGGCGCGCAGTGGGGTTGACACGACCTCCGTTCCGGGTGCTAGGTCCAGTGACCCCGGGCTCGATCCCGACGAGGGTGACTGGCATGACCACGTTCGACGACCGGACTTCTCGATGGAGCATCCGACATCCATGGTGGGCGACGGACGAGTCCGCCTGGGCCGAGGAGCTCCAGGAGACGGCCGGCCTCGAGCGGCCGGCGGTCGAGAGCGTGCTCCGGACCCCCGGCGGGCCCGAGGGAACCGCCGCGATCCAGGACGTGGCGGCGCGGCTCGCGCCGCTTGCGGAGGTCGCGGAGGTCGGTGAGCCGGTGCTCTCGCCGGCGGGTGTCCTGGAACCAGTGACGGTGATGGCGTTTACCCAGAGGAGGAGTTAGTGCTGCACAGCATCTCTCGTCGGAATGTCTTCAGGGCCGGGTTGGCCGCGGGCGCTGGCGCGGTGATAGGACTGGCTCAATCGGCGCCCGCGGGTGCGGCGAGGCGAAGCGTGATCGCGTTCGTCGGGGTCACGGTGATCGACACCACCGGTGGGTCGCCAATGCCAGACCAGACCGTGGTCGTCGAAGGGGATCGGATCATCGGGCTGGGTGGACGGCGCGATATCCACGTCCCGCATGGTGCGACGGTCGTCGACAGCACGGGAAGGTTCCTGATCCCGGGTCTGTGTGATATGCACGTCCACAGTGACGTACATGAGGCGATCATCCCACCGCTGTACATCGCGAACGGGATCACAACGGTGCGCGAGATGTCGGGAGCCGACCATCTGCACCGATGGCGGGATCGGGTCGAGGCCGGCACCCTGCTAGGCCCACGCTCGATCATCGCGAGCCCTTTGATCGACGGCGCTCCGGGTCTTTGGGCGGGCCTGAACGCGGTCTCGTACATCGAGGTGACCAACGAACCGGAGGCGCGAGCGGCGGTCCGCCGGGTCGTGCTGGACGGCGCGGATTTCGTCAAGGTCTACTCACGACTGTCCCCTGAGGCGTACTTCGCCGTCGTCGACGAGGCCCGACGGCAGCAAGTCCCGTTCGCCGGACACTGCCCCGACAACGTGCCGATCACCGAGGCCAGTCAGGCCGGGCAGCGCAGCCTCGAACACATGTGGGGGACCTGGTACTCGACCTCCAGCCGGGAAGCGGAGATACGCCGGGCGATCGCCGAGATCAGGATCGAGCCCGGTGACTACAATAGCTGGTTCAACCAGGTGCATCCGCTGAACTGGCTGGCCGCGCACAGCTACCATCCCGGCAAGGCGGCAGCGGTCTTCGCCGGATTCGTTGCCAACCAGTCCAGGCAGGTCCCGACCCTCATCGCGATGCGGGCAATCGCCATGCCCGACGAGGTGTCGCGAACCGACGAGCGGCTGAAATATCTGCCGGCCGCCACGGCCGAGGAATGGTGGTGGGCGCTGGACGAGCTGTTCGCGGCCGGCCGCGGTCCGACCGAAGTTGCCCAGCACCGGGAGCTTTTCGACCGCCAGCTCCGGCTGGTTGACGAGATGCGCCGGGCCGGGGTGCCGATGCTGGCGGGCACCGACAGCGCCACTCCGGGGTGCTTCCCCGGGTTCGCCTTGCACGATGAGCTGGCGCTGCTCGTGCAGGCGGGTCTCACCCCCATGCAGGCGCTCCAAGCGGCGACCCTCGAGCCAGCCCGGTTCCTCGGCCGGCAGGACCACGAGGGGACGATCCGCCGCGGCAACCTAGCCAACCTGGTGCTGCTGGACGCCAACCCGCTCGACGACATCCGCAACACCCAGCGGATCCAGGCGGTGGTGGTGCGGGGCCGATTCATCTCCGCCAAGGAGCGAGAGCGCATGCTCGCCGAGGTCGAGGCCGCGGCGAAGGAAGTCCCCGCCGATGCCCGCGCCACGGTGGGCTGTCCCTGCATGGGCAGATCACGCTGATCACTGAGCTGTTTCAACCTGGGTAGCGCTGCTCCTCGACCAGTTGTCGGACGAGGATCGCGCTCGCCAGGGCCGAGGCGCGGCGGGGGCTGCAGTGGAGCTTGGCCAGGAGTTTCCGGGTTGAGGGTGGCGATGGCGCGTTCGCCGATGGCGCGGATCCTGGCGTGGGAGCGGTTGACCTCGCGCATCGGTGCGGGAAGGTTCGGCCGTGGAAACGGTGTCCTCACGCTGCCGTGGGCACCGCGGTAGCCCTTGTCGTCGGCGAAGGTCATCACCCCGGCGTCGGTGAGCGCGTCGATGATGCCGTGGGAGCGGGCGGCGGTCAGGTCGTGGGTCGAGCCGGGTAGTGCGGGTGAGACCCACGCCAACCGGCCGGCCGGCGGCCATGACCTGGGCGTTGACGCCGTGGCATCGGTGCTTACCGGCGTAGTGACGTTGGTCCTGTGCGCCGGACAGACAGCCGATCGGTACGGATCAGCGTGCCCGTCGAGGATCGCGTAGGCGAGGCACCCGGTGCGGTCCATGGCGTCGGTGCGGGTGGGCGCCTGGGCGGCGACCCGGTCGACGGCCGCACGGGTGTAGCGCCAGGCGGTGGTCGCGCTGGTGGCGAAGCCGGCGGCCAGACGAGCCGGGGTGTCGCCGTTGCGCAGGTGTGCCAGGACCAGCAGCGCCCGCCGACCGGGGTCGAGGCGACGGTAACGGTCCATCCTCGGTGATCAACACGCCGTCGACTCCGCTGGCGCCCCTCCTGCCTGCTCAGGTTGAAGACAGCTCAGTGTCTGCGGGTAGTGACGGACGCCTTGGTTACCGGGTTGCGGTGCCCGCCAGGCGTCGGATGGCCGCGTGCTCGCATCCGTGGTGAGCGGCGACGACGCTGGGGCCAGTCCTCCACCCGGGCGGCTTGACCCCAACACCTCAAACGTTCGTGGTCACGGTGCCAGGAGGGTGTCAGGCCAGGAACTCCTCGATGGTCTTGAGAAGCTCGGCCGGCTTCTCCATCGCCGCGGCGTGGCCCGAGTCCAACTCTACGTAGTCGCTGCCGGGGATCGCGTCGCGGAACTCGCGGGCGTACCGTACGGGAACCAGTTGGTCCTGCCGCATGCCGACGACGAGCGTGGGGCACTTGATGTTCCGCACGTAGTCGCTGATGTCAAGGCGGTTGATGAGTTCGAGCACGGCGATCAGTCCCTCGGACGGCATCAGCCCGGAACGCAGCCGGAGGCGCTCGCTCGCGCTCATCGAGTCGATGAAGGTGTCCGAGAGCACGTGCAGGAGCGTGAACTCGGCGAAGGCGTTCGCGTCCAGTTCGGCCAGGCGTAGCCAGGTGCGCATGAGCAGGCGCTGCCACGGCTGGCGGTAGTGCGCGAACCCGCCGAGGACGACCATGCGGCGCACGAGCTCCGGCCGCTTGCCGGCCAGGGCGGCGGCGACAACGGCGCCCGTGGAGATCCCGAAGAGATCCACCGGGTCACGTGCGGCGTCCTCCACCACCCCGGCCACCTGATCGACCAGCATGTCGACGTCGATCTCGCCCTCGGGGAGCGGGGTGAGGCTGCTGCCCGAGTAACCCGGCACGATCGCGCTGCGGTGCTGTGTGAAGTGCTCGAGCAGGCTGGCGAAGCTGGTCTCTGGGTGCCCGGTGCCGCCGTGGATGAGGACGAGCGCGGGACCCGGCCCCTCACCCGCGACGTGGTAGCCGACGGGGATGCCGGAGACGTGGACACTTCGCTGCGTCGCCGTGGTCAACATGCGTTTCCATCCCGTTCTCTCAAGGGGTTTCACTTCGCGGAGGAGGTGGCCACCTTGCCGGTCTCGCTGGCGGCCTCCCCGTCGCCCTCCCGGCCCGCCCGGGACAGCCACCAGGTGAGCAACGCCGCCAGCGCGGCGAAGCCGGCGGCGACCGGCAGGAGGACGGCGGAGTTGGTGGCGGTGAGCAGGCCAGCTCCGATGACGCTGGCCAGGAACTGGCCGAGGTATCCGGTGGACGTGTTCAGCGAGGTCACCAGCGACGCGCCCCCGGGCGGCGCGTACGCGATGATGCGATGCTGCTGCGGCCCGATGACCGAGTAGGACACGATGCCGCTGAGCGCCTCCGCGATCACCACGAGGAGGAAGACGTCCCGGATCGGCAGCATGATCAGGAACACCGCGGCGACGCCCAGGGTGGCGCCGATGACGACCCGGCGCGGGCCGTACCGGTCGGCCAGCGAGCCGGCCGTCAGGTTGCCGGCCGTGGCGGCGATGCCGAACACCAGCAGCAGGAGCGCGAGCCGGGATTCGTGGTCGTCGAGCGCCGGCGCGAAGACCACGCTCATGTACGTGAAGGGCAGGAAGATGCCGATGAACGCCAGCAGGGTGACGATCAGGATCCGCAGCACCCGCCAGTCGGTCAGCGGCGTGATGCGCTGCCGCAGCGTCGCCCTCTGGTCGAGCTTGATCGGCGGGAGTAGGAAGGTGAGGACGACCGCGACGACGGCGGCGACCGCGGCGACGAGCCAGATCGCCGTCTGCCAGCCCCACGCCCCGCCGACGAGGGTGCCCAGCGGGGCGCCCAGCACCAGCGACAGCGTCGCCCCGGCGGTCACCATCGAGATGGCCCGGCCCCGCCGCTGGTCACCG
Organism: Plantactinospora sp. ZYX-F-223; assembly: GCF_039649625.1. Taxonomy (NCBI): domain Bacteria; kingdom Bacillati; phylum Actinomycetota; class Actinomycetes; order Micromonosporales; family Micromonosporaceae; genus Plantactinospora; species Plantactinospora sp. ZYX-F-223. The sequence goes on from NZ_JBDJAV010000011.1 coordinate 129,902, forward strand.
GCGAGATGCGCGGCCGTGGCCACGGCGCTCGCCACGAACAGCGCCGCGCCGCACCCGGCCAGCACGCGGGACGCGAGGACCAGCTCGTAGACGTGCGCCGACGCGGTCACGGCGTTGCCGACGGCCAGCAGCGCGACGCCGGTCACGAGGGCCTGGCGCCGGGGCCACAGGCCCGTGAGCGTGGCGAGGACCGGGCCCAGCAGCGCGTAGGAGAAGGCGAAGACGCTCACCAGCTGACCGGCCGCGGCGGTACTGACGTCCAGCGTTTCGTGGATCTCCGGAAGGAGGCCCACGATGATGAATCCGTCAGTTCCGACGACGAATGTCCCGAGCGCCAGAACCGCGGTCCGCGCCCGCCAGGGCTGCTCACTTGAAGACGTTTCGGTCTCGGTCATCGCATTGTCACATCCAACGAAGTCAATGGTGCTTCTCGTGTGAAGATCGCACCTTCACCCACGGCTTCGATAAATTTACAATGAACCATTTTAGGGGCGGTCGATCGAGTTTCCCCGCACGGAATTCGACGACGTCGGGGCACGATTACTTTAGCACGGTGACCATTTCGGACGGCCAAGGTCGGTCCGCCGTGGCGGCGCTGATCAGCCAGCTGCGCGGTACGCCACGCGCCTGACGGGGAGCCACCGCGTACGGCCAGCGGCCCTCGCCGGCGCCCGGCTCGCCTGGCTGCCGGAGATCCTGGACGACCCAACCGTGTGCAGCCAGGAACCTCTCCGGTTCGTCGGTGCCGAACTGCCACGGCGTGCCGTCCTCACGCAGGCGCCGCAGGAACGACTGCGTCATCGGATGGCGCAGCAGCGCCGCGCTGGTCATGTCGACGACCAGCCGGCTTCCCGACGGGCAGGCGCCGGCCACTGTCTCGAGCAGCCGTCCGGCCTGCTCCTCGGTCAGGAAGAAGAGCAGGCCCTCGGCGATCCACAGGGTGCGCTCGGCCGGGCCGAACCCGCCCGACTTCAGCACCTCCAGCCAGTCCCCGGCCAGGTCGGCCTTGATCGGCACCGTCGGCACCTGCGGCTCGGCCGCGAGTTTGGCCAGGCGCGCCTGCTTCTCGCCGAGCAGCGGGCCGTGGTCGACCTCGTAGACGGTCGTGCCAGCGGGCCAGTCGAGGCGGTGGGTGCGCACGTCCATGCCGTTGGCGAGCAGCACGACCTGCCGGATGCCGGTCTCGGCGAGGATGCGCGCGAGGGCGTCGTCGATGTACCGGGTGCGCACGGCGACGAAGTCGGACACGCCGGCGCCCTGGTACCGTTCGAGCAGTTCGAACCCGCGCGGTTCGGCCAGGTGCCGGGCGTACTCGTCGCGGAACAGGCCGTCGGAGCGTTCGTTCTCCAGCGCACGGACGGCCGCGGTCCATTGGGCGGTGTAGGAGATGTCGTCCACGCGATCGCCTTTCTCTTCTTGCGTCGATCAGCCGGCCAGGAAACGTTTCTGGATGGCGGCGAGCGTGCGGACGTCGCCGATGTCCAGGGTGTCCATGTCGATCTCGACGCCGCTCAACTCCTGGATGAGGAACACGAACTCGACGAAGGAGAGCGAGTCGACCAGGCGGTTGTCGATCAGGTCCTCGTCGGCTGCGACGTCGGTGCGGTTCTCGTGCTTGGCGAGGATCCATCCCTTGATCTGGTCGATCGGCGCCGTTGTCTGCTGGCTCATCTCAGGAATTCCTCAACTTCTGATCATGGTCGCCGCGACGGCCACGGCGTACGCGCCGTCGTGCGTGACGCTGACTGATATCTCCGACTCCATCCCGGCGGCCTCGGCCAGCTCCGCGGACGTCCCGTCGAGCTGTACGACCGGCCACCGACCCGCTTCGCCGTCGACCCGCAGGGAGTGCCATGGCACCGGCCGGTCCCGCTGGTGGAAGAGCTTGAACACCGCCTCCTTGACGGCCAGGAAGCCGGCCACCGCGCTGGGGTCGAGACGACCCTGCCGGGTGCAGGCGGCGATCTCCTCCGGTCGGAGCATGCGCGACAGCACCCGCCGGCGCTCCGGCCGGACCAGGTCCTCGGCCCGGGAGATCAGCACGATGTCCACCCCGACCCGCGGCACGCTAGGCGAGCTGCCGCTCATGGAGCGCCTGCTCGACCTTCTCGTGGGCGCGCCCGGCCGATCCGTACCGGCCGACCAGCACGCTCACCCACCGCTCCAGCCCGAAGGCGACGCAACCGGTGAACGCGGTGCCGCCGTCGGGCTCGATACCGATCCGGCACCGCTCGCCGAAGAAGTTGCGATGCGTGTTGACCGAGGCGATGGCAAGGCCGTCGACCTGAAACTCGTACTTCACCGGCTGCAGCCGCTGCAGCAGGGCGCGCGCACCGCCCCGCTGGAAGAACGGGTCGGACGCGGCCTCCACGGCGACGTCGAGCGACAGCGCGCCGAGGAACTCCTCGATCCTGGTCCGGTACCGGGCGATCACGTCCTGCGTGTGCTGGTACGACCCGATCGCCACGATCTCGCGCATCTGGAAGGTGAGCAGCCGGCGCAGTCCGTCGAAGTGGCTCTCCCCCCGGAAGCAGCGGTTGACCAGCGTCACCAGGGTGTCCGCCGGCACCGTCCGATCCCGGAGGTAGAGGTACGCGCCGAAGCAGGTCGCCGTGGGCAGGCCGAGGTGGGGACCGGCGATCTGCTCTGGCGGGAACGAGCCGCCCGCCGGGGCGGAGCTCGGCGTCTTCAGGCCACCGGCGACGAGCGCGAGATGGGGGAAGTTGACGTAGACGTCGAAGTTCGCCAGCTCGTCCACGGGATAGATCGGCGGGGCGGAGATCTCGGCGCCGCCCTCGTCGGTGGCCCACCGGCGGAACGTGTCGTCCAGCAGGCGGAGCAACGCGGTCTCCGCGGGCCCCAGGATGGCCAGGCCGCCGGCGAGGCGGCTCCCGCTCAGGTCGGTCATCGCGCACTCTCGGGCGCTGCCGCCGGGGCCTGGATGAGGCCGTACCTGGTCAGGAACGAGTGCGTCTTGCGGAACACCTGCGCCTCGAACTCCGGCCTGCGCGGGCCGGTGAGCAGCCTCCGCCGCACCTCGAACGGGTTCGGGATGCCGGCGTCCTTGTAGACCTGAGGGCTGAACAGCGACTCGAAGCTGTAGGTCATGTACCGCCTCAGGTAGTCGCTGACCTGGCTGAGCTCTTCCGGCGTGGCCTGCTCGCGGAAGCCCTCGAAGAGGATGCGGACCAGTTCCCGCCCGAACGCGATGTGCCGGGACTCGTCCTGGTGGTGAATCCGGTTGATCTTCCGGATCGTGTCGTCGAGCCGCTCGTCCAACGCCATCCTGGAGTTGAAGTGGTCCACCAGTTCCTCGAAGATCAGGATGCGGGCGAAGACCAGGAGGCTCGCCGCCTTGCTCGGCGGAATCGTCTCGGCACCGCCGCGCGGCTGCTTGTAGATCTTCCCGCCGTAGCGCAGGCAGAACTGGGCGAAGAACCACATGTGCTCGTTCTCCTCACCGATGAAGTGGTGGAAGAACTCCGACGGCGTGGCGAACTCGTCGGTGTGTATGCGCCGGGTGACCTCGATGAGCAGCTCGCGGATGCCGTGCACGTTGAGGCTGTAGAAGTTGACGCTCTCGTACTTGGACAGCCGGTAGAGCTGCTCCTGGCTCAGCTCCGCCGCGATCTCGGTGCCGTGCGTGGTGGTCAGCTCGGGGCTCATCCACCACATCTCCTGCGGCAGTGAGTCCGGCCAGTCGAACACCTGGTACGGGTTGTAATAGTCCTCGACGGACATGGAGCTCAACCGGTTCAGGACGTCCCGGAGCCGCTCGCTGGTGTCGATGAGTGCTGTCGTCATAGTGGACAGAACCTCCTGAATCTCGCTTGTGCCCGAGGTCGGACGAGCCGGCGCGCCGCCTCGACGGCCAGCCGGCCCAGCCGGTCTGCGCGGTCGTCGGTTCTCGTGTACTGGTCCAGCCGGCGGTTCAGCTGTGTCGTCGTGTAGGCAAATGCCAGGTTGTCGCCCGGGACGGCGAGGACCAGTGCGCAGTCCTGCCCGTAGTGGCCGAAGGAGTCGACCGCCAAGCCCGCCTGGGGCAGGTTGTGGTCGGGCAGCATGAAGCCGAGCGAGTAGGCTCGCTCCCGGACGAAGACCCGGTCGGTTCCACGCCTCTGCAGCCGGGAGGCGCGCAGCAGGGTCTCCTCGCTCCAGAGGCGGGTGCCGTCGACGGGGCCGATCGTCGCGGCGAAGATCCTGGCCAGCGCCCGCGCGGAGGAGACAGCGTTGCATCCCGGGACTTCCGCGCCGAGGTACCGCAGGGAGTTCTCCACGCTGATCAGATTCGGGTTCCGCTGGGACCGGCTCAGCAGGGAGGACTTGTCACCCAGCAGGTGCAGGATGTCCGCGGCCGTGCCGGTGCCCGCCGGACGCGTCTGGCGGAACGGCGCGAAGCGCGTCAGGTCGTCGATGCCGATCCGGACCTCGGCGCCGAGCGGCTCGCGGAACTCGTCCCGGAAGAGCTCGTCCACCCGCTTCCCGGTCGCCCTCCGCAGGAACTCGCCGACGCCCCAGCCGAAGGTCAGGTCGTGGTAGCCGTGGTCGGTTCCCGGTTCCCAGTACGGGCGTTGCGCGGCGAGCGCCTCGACCGCCGGATCCCATTCGAGGACGTCGTCGACCGAGAGCTGCCGGTCGACGCCGATCAGCCCTGCCTGGTGGCTGAGGAAGGTGGCCAGGGTGAGCGACGCCTTGCCGGCGGCGGCGAACTCCGGCCAGGTCTCGGCGATCGGACGGTCGATGTCGATCTCGCCCCGCTCGTGCAGGGCGTGCGTGACGACCGACAGCAGGGCCTTGCTGACCGACCGCACGTTCTGCAGCTGATCGGGCAGCCGTCCTGTGGAACGCAGCCGGACCCGTTCCTCGCCGTCCACGTAGACGCACAGTTCGGCGTTCGAGTCCTGCCCCTCCCGGTGGATCCGGTCGAACTCCGCCACCAGCGGGAGGAACTCCTCCGGGTACACGCCGACGACGTGCTCCGAGTACGCGGTGTCCTTCTCCATGTCAGGCTCGCACCTCCCGCATCCGTCTTTTGATCTCGTCGGCGAGCTCATCGACGGTCGGCTTGTCGAAGCAGATCGACGCCGGCAGCGGCACCGACAGCCGTCGTTGCAGCTTGTTCCGGATGGCGAGGGCGTTGAGCGAGTCCATGCCGGTCTCCGCCAGGTCGAGCCCGCCGAGCTCGTCGCCGTCGAAGCCCAGTTCGCGGGCGACGACCTCCTGGCAGCAGGCCAGGACGTCCTCCGGAGTCATCGGCGCCGCCGAGGGCGAGTCGGCGGCCCCGGGTGCGGACTCGGCGCCGCCGATCAGCCCGCCCACGAGGGGGTTCGAGGCGAGGTGGTGATCCGGATCGAGGTCCTTCCAGCGGATCGCCAGCAGTCCGACCTGGCCCGAGGGCCAGCCCTCGATCGCGGAGCGCAGGACCGGACGGCCCGCGGCGCTGGAGATCGTGCCGAGGCCCTGCTCCTCGAGCTGGCGGAGGAAGTCATCGTTGCCGGCCAGGTAGCCGACGTCCGACCAGGAACCGAGGTTCACCGACAGGCCGGCCAGCCCGACGGCCCGGCGGTGGCCGGCCAGCGCGTCCAGGAATGCACAGGCTGCGGCGTGGCCCGCCTGCCCGGGATTGCCGAACAGCCCGGTGAAGGAGGAGGTCATCATGAAGAGGTCGAGGTGGGGCGCGTACTCGGCGGCGCTGCGGTGCAGGTTCCACGCACCCTGCGCCTTTGGCGCCAGTACCCGCGCGATCCGGCTCCATTCCGTCCGGTCGATGATGCCGTCGTCGATGATGCCCGCGGCATGGACGACGCCGCGTACGACGGCATCCCCGGCGCAGTAGCCGGCGAACAGCCGATCGACCTGCCGCGGCGACGAGACGTCCACGGCCTCCGTCCGGATGTCCGCCCCGAACTCCCGGCTCAGCCGCCGAAGTTGCGCGGCGAGCTCCGGACCGGGAGCCGACCGGCCGCACAGGACCAGCCGCCGGGCGCCCAGCTCCAGCAGCGCGTGTGCGCACTCCAGGCCGACACCGGCCAACCCGCCGATGACCAGGTACCAGCCGGCCGGATCGATGCGGGTCCGCCCGGCTCCCGCCGGAACCCGGCCGGGACGCAGGCGGGGCAGCAGCACGCGCTCGCCGCGTAGGGCCAGCTCGGCGTCGCCGACCGGGGCCGAGCCGATGGCCGCGGCCAGCCGGGGCACCGCCGACGCGGCCCACCGCTGCTTGGTGGCGGCCGCGTCCACGTCGATGAGGACGTGCCGGACGGTCGAGAACTCCGTGCGCGCGGTCCGGGCGATGCCGACGATCGCGCCCTGTGCGGGGATCACGTCGTCCGATGTCAGGACGCGGTGCGCCCCCGATGTCACCGTGCAGACGACGACGTCGGGCAGGTTCGCCGCGGACACCGCCTGGAAGATCTGCAGGCTGGCCACTCCCCCGGCGGCGACGACGTCGTCGGAGACCGACGCCGTGGCGAGCGGGAGCCCACCGAGGTCGGCCTGGCGCTTGCGCAGCACGGGTACGGCGTTGACGACCGTGTCCGGCCGGTAGTCGGTCAGCACCCGTGCGGCGTCCGCCACCGCGTCGTCCGTGAGCACGTGGACCAGCACCTCGGCGCCGAGCCGCTCCAGTTCCCGGGTCAGGTCGGCTGCCGACCTCATCGAAGGGGCGACGAGCAGGATCCGCCGGTTCGCCGCCTGGGCCACCGTGGCCGGCGCCGCGTCGACCCAGGTGACCACGTAGTGGGCGGGGCCGCGCGGGTCCGCCTGGTTCGCCACGTCGACGTCGGTAGCTCCCATGGAGCCGCTGTCGATGCTGCCGGCGAGTGCGTCGCCGCTCGACGGGGCCGGCTCGATCCAGTGCCGTCGGCGCTGGAAGGGGTAGGTGGGCAGGGTGACCGTACGGCCGCCGGGCGAGACGGCCGCCCAGTCCACCGCCACGCCGGCCGTGTACGCCCCGGCGAGCGCCAACCGGGTGGAGGCGATGTCGTTGCGCTCCCAGCGCAACGTCTCCAGGCAGGTCGGCTCCTTCTCCGGATCATCGCCGAGGGCCAGCTGGGCCAGGCCGGCGAGCGTGTTGGCGAGGCCGATCTCCAGGAACACGCCGGGCTTTCCGGAGGCGGCCGCGCGGATCGCGTCGAGGAACCGGACCGGCTGCCGCAGCTGTCGTAACCAGTAACCGGGCGTCGCGATCTCCTCGGCGACCGGGGCTCCGGTGAGCGTGGAGACGATCGTGTGCGCCGGTGGGCGCAGTTCGACGGACTCCAGGACGGCGGAGTAGTCGTCGAGGATGGCGTCGATCTGCGAGGAGTGCCCGGCCCGACCGATCCGCAGCGGCTTGCAGGTGATGGCGCGCTGCTCGGCTGCCGCGACGACGGCGCGTACGGCAGCTCCGTCACCGGAGATCACGGTGCGGTTCGGCGCGTTGATCGCCGCGACACCGACCTGCTCGTTGCCCGCCAGCAGCTCACGCACCTGCTGTTCGCCGGCGAAGACGGCGGCCATGGCACCGGACTCGGGCAAGGTGCTGAGCAGCCGGGCGCGCTCGAACACCAGGTAGAGCCCGGTCTCGAAGTCGAAGACGCCCGCGCCGTACGCCGCCGCGTACTCGCCGAGGCTGTGGCCGACGTAGGCGTCCGGCACGATTCCCCAACTGCGCCACAGGGTCAGCAGCGCCGCCTGCAGCGTGTAGACGACCGGTTGGGCAAGCCGGAAGTCGGCGATGGGCATGCCCCGGCGGGCCCCGTCCTGATAGAGGAACTCCGAGAGGCGGTGGCCGATGTGCTGGCGGTAGGGCGGATCGGCGCGGTCGACGAACTCCCGGAACACGGGCTCGGACAGGTAGAGGTCTCGGCACGCTTCCAGGTACTCGGCCCCGTGGCCGGAGAAGAGCGCGGTCAGGTGGGGCGGCGCGCCCCGGACCAACCCGTGCGAGAGGCCGATCTCGCCGTCGAACCCGTCGGACGCCTCCGCCTCGCCGTTGGCCACGGCGTCCAGCAGCATGGCGAGCGTCTTGCGGTCGGACGCGACGACCGCCGCCCGATGGGCGAAGTGCCGGCGCCCGGTGCCGAGGGTGAAGGCCACGTCGGCGGCCTCCGGTGCCGCCTCGTCCAGCAACGCCGTGCCGATCCGGGACGCCAGTTCGCGGAGCGCGGGCTCGGTGTGGCCGGAGATCGGAAGCACCTGCAGGCCGGGCTCCGCCTCGGCATCGGGGTCGTTCCGGCCGGCGGGGGCGGGCGGTGCCTCCTCCAGGATCGCGTGGGCGTTCGTGCCGCCGAGCCCGAAGGCGCTGACCCCGGCCCGGCGCGGGCCGCCCCCGAGCGGCCAGTCCGCAGTCTCGGACTGCACGAAGAACGGCGATCCGGCGAAGTCGATCGCGGGGTTGGGCTCCCGGAAGTGCAGGGAGGCCGGCAGCTTCCGGTGCCACAGGGCGAGCGCGGCTTTGATCAGCCCGGCAATGCCGGAGGCCCAGCTCAGGTGGCCGATGTTCGTCTTGACCGAGCCAATGGCACAGGTGCGGGGCGCGACTCCCGCGAACGCGTCCGTCAACGCCGCGATCTCGATGGGGTCGCCGGCCGGCGTCGCGGTGCCGTGTGCCTCGACGTACGAGATCGAGTCGGCCTCGACGTCCGCGGCGGCGAGCGCCTGGCGGATCACCGCGGCCTGGCCTGCCACGCTCGGGGCGCTGAAGCCCGGCTTGCCTGCGCCGTCGTTGTTGACCGCGGTACCCCGGACGACCGCGTACACGCGGTCGCCGTCGGCCAGCGCCTGGTCCAGCGGCTTGAGAAGGACCGCGCCGACGCCGCTACCGAAGACCGTTCCCGTGGCCCCCGCGTCAAAGGCGCGGCAACGCCCGTCCTGCGACAGCACGAGCCCGGGCTCCGGCCGGTATCCGTCGATCTGCGGCACCGGCACGTGCGCCGCACCGGCCAGCGCCAGGTCACACTCGCCGGCCAGCAGCGCCTGGCACGCCAGGTGCAGCGCGTACAGGCCGGTGGCGCACGCCGCCTGGACGCCCACGCTGGGGCCGTCGAGATCGAGCTTGTACGACACCCGGCTGGTCAGGAAGTCGCGTTCGGCGGCCATGGTCAGCTGCAGGTCCTGGGCCGTGTCCAGGAAGTTCGGCAGGGGTTTGCTCGCCTGGCCGCCAAGGTTGTGCATCAGGTAAAGGCTGGTTCCGCAGCCGCCGTACACCCCGACGTCCGGGGTATGCCGTCGGCCGGCCGCGCCGCCGTCCTCGAGCGCCTCCCAGCAGACCTCGAGGAAGAGCCGGTGCTGCGGGTCGAGCAGAGCGGCCTCGCGCGGGCTGTAGCCGAAGAATCCGGCGTCGAACCGGTCGATGCCGTCCAGGGTCGCCGAGGCGCGTATCCACCCGGCCGGGCCGCCGTCCGGGCCCTCCGCGACGGTGATCGACTCCCGGTCGCCGACCAGGTTCGACCAGAACTGCGTCGGCGTGTCCGCGTCCGGGAACCGGCAGGCCATTCCGATGATCGCCACGCTCTGCGAGTCGTCCCGGTACTCGTCCGGCGCCTTGCGCGGCAGGTCTCCCGATCCGTCGTGCTGGTTACTCACTCGCCGAGTCCTTAATGTCGGTAACGCCGTCTCGTACTGGCTACTTCGCTCGCCGGGCCAGCCGCCGGCGGTCGGCCGCGCTCAGCGGAGCGCCCGTTCCGCCCTGGTTGGGGGCCGGCGGCCGGGGCGGAACGGGCGCTCGCAGCCGTGCCGCCATCGCGGATATCGTCGGGTGCCGGTACAGGTCGATCAGCTGTAGATTCGCCTCCGGGAACGCGGTGAGCAGGCGGGTGAGGACCGAGCCGAGCAGGACCGAGTTTCCGCCGACGTCGAAGAACCCCTCGTCGCGGGCGAATGCCCTGTCCACGCCGAGCACCGAACTCCAGGTCTCGGCGACAATCTGCTCGTAGCTCTGGTCCGCCCGCGGGGCGGGAGCCGTCGCGGGGTCCGGGACCGGCGCGAGTTCCAGAAGGCGGCGCTCCAGCGCCTTCCGATCTAGTTTGCCGCTCACGGCGAGCGGCAGCTCCGGCAGGACCCGCACGGTGTGCGGTACCGCGTACCACGGCAGGACCTGGCCGATCCGGGTGACGATCGCGGCCTCGGTGACGTCGGCCGCCGTGGACTTCGCCGCCGCGATCAACCCGGTCACCCGGGCGGTGTGGTCCCGGACGGGGAATACCCCGGCCTCCTCGACCCCGGGTACCGCGCGGATCACCGCCTCGATCTCGCCCAGCTCGACCCGGAAGCCGCGGACCTTCACCTGGCCGTCGACCCGGCCGTGATAACGGATGGTCGAGTCGGCGTCGATGCTGACCAGGTCGCCGCTGCGGTACCAGCGCCGCCGCTCCGCTCCGTCGCCCAGCACGGGGAATTTGCGGGCGGTGAGTTCCTCGTCGTTGATGTACCCCCGGGCGAGTCCGGGCCCGGCGATCAGCAGCTCGCCGGGTACGCCGGGCGGGCAGTCCTCGCCGTCCTCGTCGACGACGCGAACGTCCAGGCCACGCAGGGGCCGTCCGATCGGCACGTATTCGACGTCCCGGTCGGAGCACACGTGCACTGTCGTCGCCACGGTGGCCTCGGTGGGCCCGTACGCGTTGTAGAGATGCGGCACCGGCCGGAGCTGACCGATCAGCTCGGGCTGCACGATCTCGCCGCCCAGGATCAGCACCCGCAGCCTGCGGATCGCGGCGGCGAGGGCGTGGTCCCGCAGCATCACCTGGACCAGGGACGGCGTCACGAAGAAGTGGGTGACCCGTCCGCCGGTCAGCACGCCGGTGAGGAATTCGGCGCCGCCGCCGGATTTCCCGGCCAGGGAATCCAAGGCGGCGAGCACGACGGGAATCCCCCGGGTGAGCGGCCAGAACAATTCGACGACGGACAGGTCGAAGCAGACGCTGGCCGCGGCCAGCCAGCATTCGTCCGGCCGTTCTCGCGGCGGCGGCAGCACCGCGTCCAAAGCTTCGAACAGGTTTTCCACACCGCCGTGTTCGATCGCGACGCCCTTCGGGTCACCCGTCGATCCGGAGGTGTAGATGATGTACGCGAGATCGGACGCATCCGGCTCGATCACCGCCGGGCCTGCCGGGTCCGCCGGGCGTTCGGAGGCGTTGACGAGTCGATACGGCGTCGACGCAAGACGCTCCGCGGTGACCTCGTCGACGAGCACGCCGTCCACCGCGGCCGAGTCGAGGATCGAGTGGATCCGGCTGTCGGGGAAGTTCGGGTCGATCGGGACGTAGGGCGAACCGGTGGCCATGATGGCGAGCATCGACGCCAGCCGGGTAACCGTCGGCGACATGCACAGACCGATCGGCTGACCGGGCCGGCACCCCCGAGCGCGCAGCAGCCGGGCCACCGCCTCCGTCCGGCGCCACAGCTCCGCGTACGAGACGGATTCCGTGGCGTCCGAGGCCGCCACCGAGTCGGGTGAGCCCGTCGCCCACCGACGGAATTGTTCGACTATCGACCGGCGTTTGACGTCCGCAGATATCGCCGACAACACAGTGCAGATCCCCCGTTGCCGAGAACGGCCGAATTGCTACGTGAGACAAGGCGCAGGATTAGCGGCACAAACCCTTTTGAAAGCACCCCCCACACTAAAGGACATCCATTCCTTGGTCAACGCCCACCGCTTCACCTGAAAGGATTACGGCGCATCGTTCTCCAGTATTACCCTCGGCCGACCGGTACGGCCCGTCGTTGTTCCGTTCTGTCCGGTCGAGTGTGCTGGGTCGCTGGGTCGCTGGCGGTAGGCGGCGGCCGACGAGGTTCTTGTCGGCTGTGCTGGTCCAGATGAACGATGTCGGGTTGCTGTTGCACGCCTCGGTCCAGGCGGCCACGTCGGCTTTGCGGGGGCGGAGCCGCCGGGGTGGGTCAATCGGCGGAGTCTGCGGCGGTCAGCTCGGCGGACCAGCGCCCGACGAGGTTGAGCCACGACGAGCAGGTGGGGTGGAGTGAGGGGTGCCGTGCGCAGCCGCCGCTGGATGGCGGGCGTCCTGTGGGTGGCGTGGGCGTTCGGCACCGGATGCGGGTCCACCTCGGGCGGGGCGTCCTGATCGATTGTCGTCAGACCTGTTCCCCGGCCGATGGCAGCATCGTTCGAAGGGCGTACACAGGTGGCCGCGGCGGTAGCCTCCGGCGCTGCGATCGCACCCGGACCGGACCACAGAGGACGGTGGATACCCGCCGTTTCCGCGCCGTTGGTTGACAGGGTCCGGTCGCTCTGCATTTTCTTGTAGTCTCGTTGACGAACATCGAAGGCGATCGCATGGCGGTGGTTGTTGGTTACCAGGTATGAATGGCCAACCGGCATTCGACGGTCGTTGGGTGCCGCGGGGCATACGGTGATCATGGGGCTGTTGGAGTCCCGGCCATTGGTGCAGGTGATGTTCCTCAGCCGTTTTCTGGCCGGGGCCGCGCTCACCGGTTCCGCGGGTGCTCACCTCGTCTCGGTCGCCACCGGGGCCGTGGCGTGGTTCGCCGCCGCCGTCGCTGTCTACGTGGTCAACGGGATCATGGATGTCGCCGAGGACCGGGGCAACGGCTCGCGGCGCCCTATCGCGTCCGGGCGCCTGCCGCGCGCCAGCGCGGCGATCTTCACGGGCTGCGCCGCCGCCCTGGCGCTGGCGATCGGCACGACAGCGGGAATCGCCGTCGACGCGCTGCTCTTCCTCGGTCTGGGCTACCTCTACTCCGGTCCCCCGCGCCCGGCCAAGCGGTCGGGGGTGGCCACCTGCCTCGTCATCGCGGCCCTCGGCCTGGCGACCTTCTGGGCGGGAATGCGAGCAGCGCAGGGAAACAGCGCCGCCGCCGTCGTGTTCGGCCTCGTCATGTCCGGCTGGATGGGGCTGGTGGGCGCACTGGCCAAGGACATCACGGACGTGCCGGGCGACGCCCTGGCCGGGCGTCACACCTTCGCGGTCCGCTACGGGATCGTCCCCGTCGCCCGGTACACCGCCGCCCTCGCCGTCGCGGTCGCGGTCGCGGGTGTCACGATGGCCGCCCTGACGGCGCCCGTCCTGCTCCCGTCCATGCTGGTTCTCACGGTGGGAGCGTGCAGAGTCGCCGGCGACTGCCGCTCTGTCGCGGGTGAGACGCCCCGCAACCCGTACCGCAGCTTCATGGCCTCCCAGTACGCGACCATCACCACGCTGGGAATCACGCTGCTCGCACATAATGCGATCTGACGACCCACGCCGATTACCACGAGACCGTTACAATCGACGAGCGTCTTCACAAAGGACGTGACGAATAGTCGAGGACGCGATCTGTTCGAGGCAGAGGGATGTCTGTGGCCGACATTGTCAGCGAGCGTATCGACGAGATCCTCGACCGCTACGAGCAAGCGCTGCACGACGCCGACAGCCCGCTCACCACCACGACCGACCGCTGGCACCAGGCTCGCCGCCAAGCCGAGGCGATCTTGGGTGAGTGCGTACGCGCACTCGGCCTCACGACCGCCGAACCGCCCGATCCGCACGCCCCGACCCGCGAACTCGGCATCGATCGGGCGCACCAGCAGGTCCTCGTCGCCGACTCCATTCGCGCCGGCACCCTGCTGTGGCGTGCGGCGGTCCCCGTCCTGCGGGAGGTCCTGACGACGGAGGGCCCCGAAGGCCGCGAGCGCCTGCCGGACGCGCTGGAGGCGCTGCACGAGGCGATCAGCATCCGGCTCTACATCGGCAGCGTGGCACACGAACACGTCCGGCTCGCCGGCCGCGCACCCGCTCCGGCGAGAGAGCACCGAGGTGGGTCCCGACCCGTCGCCCGCCCGGAGAACATCACGGGACGCGAATGGGAGGTGCTGAAGTGCGCGAGCCGGGCGCTCTCCAATCGCGAGATCGCGAAGGAGCTCGCGATCAGCGAGCCCACCGTGAAGACACACCTGCGGAAGATCTTCCGTAAGCTCGCCGCCACGTCGCGGGTCGATGCGATCAACAAGGTCGGCCTGGCACCGCAGCTGCCGCTCGAGGGATAACCTCAGCCGAGGAGATCGAGAAGATCATCCGTGACGGCGGCGGCGCGCGATGAGACCCGATCACCCAGCGGGCCACCGCCGGCCTGGCACCGACCGCAGTTACTACCTGAGTTGGCTCACGGTGCCGCGCTCGTGAGGCCCGCGTCGCGTTCACCTGCGCTGATGCCTGCAAGTGGGGCTGTTTTCACGCACTAACCGAATGAGTCAACTGGGTCCGACCGGCCAGCCGTCTGGCGGCCTCAGAGCCGCAGCAGCCCCGCGGCGAGCGACTCACGCAATCCGGCGGGCGGCTCCTGGTAGCCCTCGTCCCACAGCGCACCGGGAAAGCCGCCGGCCGCGAACGCAGTGTTGAGATCGTCGACGAACCAGATCGCGGGCCCCACCTTCCCGTCGATTCCGGGGCCGGGCAGGTCGATGCCGTAGGGCGCGTCGCCGCTGATATTCGCCTTGTGGAGCTCGTCGGGCGCGTAGTCGAGCTGGAACGGGATGCCGGCGTCCCGGCGCGCGGTGTCCCTGAGGTACGCGGCGTGCTCGGCCTCGTAGTAGGAGCGCGAGCCGCCCCGCTCGGCCCACTCGAGCTGCACCACCAACGGGTCCGCGAGCACGCTGGCCGGCCAACCCGGCAATTCCCCGACGAGCCACACATCGCCCACCTGCCGGATCCACGCGCTGATCGTCATCGGGAACGGCGCGAACGTCACCTCCAGCCAGTCGGCCAGCGCGGGCGCACCCGGCGACGGGGGAACGTGGGCGCGACACGGCGTCCCCTCGTCGTCGTTCTCCTCCGCACGGAAGCCCCGCGCCTGCAGCCGCTCAACGAGCGTCTCGACGTTCCTGCGGGCACGGTCGGCGAACTCGCGCGCCACCGCCTCGGCGTCCTCGCGGTACGGGGCGTCGAAGACCCGTAGGCCAAGACCGCGCAGGTCGCGCCATACGTCGTCGGGATCACCGGACACGTACCGCGCGTGGAAGCTCGCCATGGCCAAATCCTTGCAGAGAGCCACCAGCGTCGGCGGGAGGTCTCGGTTGCCGACTCAGCTGGCGATCCGCAACGTCATCAAGCAGCCGCGGCCGCTGCGCTCGGCGACCATCGCGATCAATGGCACGACACAGACCTTCGCCCCGCCATCCCCGCCGAGAAGCAGGCCATCCTCGAGGATCCACGCCGGCAAAGCCACGCACTAACCCGACTTGACTCACGGTTGGCTGATTCGGGGGTCTGTGGGGGTGTGACCTGGGGTGTTGTGTCGGGAGGCACGCACTAAACGGGTCGGGTTCTATGGTGTCGGTCGTGGCGTACGTGCGGACGGTGAAGACGGCGTCCGGGGCGCGGGCGGTGCAGATCGTGCATTCCCAGCGGCGGGGTTCGCGGGACATCGAGCACGTCGGATCTGCGCACACGGATGCGGACCTGGAGCTGCTCAAGGCGGTGGCGCGGCAGCGGCTGGCCGCGGGGCAGGGCGAGTTGGATCTGCGTCTGCCGGACGGTCCGGCCAACGGAGGCGGTCCGTTGCCAATCACGTCCACGCGTGCGGGGCACCTGCTGGACGCGTTGGGCCGCGGATACGACACGCTGGGGTTCGCTGCGGCTGCCGAGCGGGACGAGGTGTTCAAGGCGTTGGTCCTGGCCAGGATCATCGAGCCGACCAGCAAGCTCGACTCGCTGCGGGTGCTGGACGAGGCCGGCGCGTGGGCGCCGTCGTACGCGACGATCAAGCGGCGGCTGGGGGTGTATGCCACGGGAGGCAAGGCTTCCGCGGCCGGTGGGAAGACCGAGGGTGTGCCGGTCGAGGGCGACGCTGAGCCGACGTTCGATCCGGCCGGTGGCCCATGGCGGGCCCGGCTGGCCCGCGCCTGCGCCGCGCACGTCAGCTTGGGGCCGGCGACGTTGCTGCTCTACGACGTCACAACGCTGTACTTCGAGACCGACGAGGGTGACGGGTTCCGCAAGCCCGGGTTCTCCAAGGAACGCCGGCTGGAGCCGCAGATCACCGTCGGCCTGCTCACCGACGGGTCGGGCTTCCCGTTGATGGTGCACGCGTTCGAGGGCAACCGGGCCGAGACCACCACCATGCTGCCGGTCCTACGGGCCTTCCTGAACGCGCACCACCTGTCGAATATCACGGTCGTGGCCGACGCGGGGATGATGTCGGAGGCGAACAAACGCGCGATCGAAGCCGCCGGGTTGTCGTTCATCCTCGGCGCCCGCGTCCCCGACGTGCCCTACGTCGTCACAGAGCGGCGCAACGCCCACACCGGGCCTTGGAGGTCAAGAACCGGGCCCTGGCCGGGGTCAAGGGCTACGTCACCAACCTGCCCAACCCCGACCCCGAGCAGGTCATCGGCGCCTACAGCCGACTGTTGCAGGTCGAGAAGTCCTTCCGAATGTCCAAGGCCGACCTGGCCGCCCGGCCGATCTACCACCACACCCGCGAATCGATCGAAGCGCACCTGACCATCGTGTTCGCCGCCCTGGCCGTGTCCCGCTGGATCGAGAACACCACCGGCTGGAGCATCAAACGGTTCGTCACCACCGCCCGCCGCTACCGGACGATCACGATCCAGGCCGGCGACCACAGCATCACCGCCGCCGACCCCCTACCCGACGAACTCCGCGCCGCACTCGACGTCATCCACGGCACGCACTAAATGAGCCAAGTCGGGTTACTACTCCGCTGGACCTACCCGAACCGGCCCGGTCGGCCACCCGCCAGCGATGCAATCGGGGACCTGCCGCTGCGGCTGGCGATGCCGGCCACGTGGGTGCCCTGCGGGCCCTCACCGAACCATTTTCAACCTGGACCGCGCGGCGCTCACGCACCGCGTCCGACCTTGCGGTCCGTCGGACCACAAGGGGAGGTTGAAGAAGGTTCACTGTGCGAGTACGTGCACGGGGCGGCCGAGCCGGCACCCGTCTGGCTGGTCGAGCCGTTGGGGCAGTGGTGGTGATGGCGTACGCATTCGCCCGGCGCGGAGCGGGCGTCTGGGCGCTGTACTCCGGATTGAGCGCAGCCGTCTTTCTCGCCTTCTTCTTCCTTGCCGGCGCGGGCTTCGGTCAGGATCCCGAACTTGTTGCCACGGCCGGATTGTGGCAACGGCTCGGCGTAGGCGCCGGCTGGCTGTGGCTGGCGGCGCTGGCACTGCGTCAGCGGCGGCAGGAGCGGTTCACCAACGCGGGTCAGCGGACGCCGTAGCGTCTCCGGGTAGGAGAAGGGCTCGCTGCTTGCGTAGCCGGGCGGCGGCGATTGCGGGGCCAGGGGGTCGATGTGGACGACGACGTCGAGGCGGCCTGGCCAGGCCAGCAGCGGGTCGAGCCAGGCGGGGCCGACTTCGGCGGGGTAGCCGGTCACGATCCGCGTTGCCGCGTAGCCGCCGCCGAGGCGCAGGTAGCGCGTCGGCGCAGCTTGGACACTCCAGCGAGGAGGTCACCGACACCTACTACATCGCCAGGCCCGTCCAAGCTCCGGACGTCTCCGAGATCCTTGAACGCCTCGGAACCGACCTTGATAGCCGGTCCGCAGATGTAGGGCACAACGACGCACACGGATAAAGACCTGGTTGCCGGCACCCGTGAATGGGGAGTTCGGGGGGAGGTTCAAAACTCTGTAGACAAAAAGCCCTGACCAGCAGAAACGCTGGTCAGGGCTTTGTCTGTCGCGACGTCCCGATTCGAACCGACGACTCCCTTGACCCCCAGTAGTCCGGTGGCCCAGCGGCATACTCACGCACTTTTGTCCAGGTCGCCTATAGCATAAACCGGCCGAGTAAAATGCCCATACCTACCGGAGGCTCTATGGCCCACCGTAACGCCCGCCTGACCGTGTACGCCCGCCGCCTGCTCGTCACGCGTGTCATCGATCAGGGCCGGCCGGTCGCGTTCGTAGCGGCGTACGGGCTGGCCGGTTTGCCGGTTGCTTGCGGCGCAGGTCGGGGAGCAGGTTGGTGAGTTCACCGAGACCAGCATCGACGGCCGGCTCGGCCGCCGCGGCGGCCGAGCCGGCCGGGTTCCGGTTGCTGTTCCAGCACGCCGCTCGGGAGCCGGAGTTCCGTGCCCTGTCCGACCGGTTCCGGACCGAGATTCACGACATCGCGCGCGTGCAGATCAAGGCTGTTGTCGCCGATTCGGCGTGGGCGCGGTGGGCGTCTCACCTCGCGCCGACCGTCGCGATCGAGGCGGTGATCGCCTGGCTGGATGCCGGCCAACCCGGCCCGGCACAGGCGGCCGACCGGATCCGCGCCGCGATCGGCGGATTCATCGCCGCCGCCGCACAGTCCACCATGGACCGCATCGCCCTTGTTCCTGACCGTCCCCGGATCGGGAGGCCCAGCGTGAAGAGCAAGGAAGACCCGACCGCTAAAGCCCTGCGGGTGTGGGACAAATCAGCGCCCGGCTACGACAAACAGATCGTCTTGTTCGAAAAGATTTGGTTCGGCGGTGGCCGCGAATGGCTCACCGCCCGCGCACACGGGCGGGTCCTGGAGGTGGCCATCGGCACTGGCCGCAACCTGCCGCTGTACCCGGCCGACGTGACCATCACCGGGATCGAGCTGAGCCCGGCGATGCTGGCCATCGCCCGGCAGCGCGCCGCCGACCTCGGGCTGGACCTCGATCTGCGCACCGGCGACGCGCAGGCGCTACCGTTCGAGGACGAAGCGTTCGACACCGTGGTCTGCGCGCTGTCGCTGTGCACGATCCCCGACCCGGCCGCCGCGATCAGGGAGATGCGGCGGGTACTGGTGCCTGGCGGGCGGCTGCTGCTGCTCGACCACATCGGCAGTAGCTGGCCACCGATCCGGGCCGCGCAGTGGCTCCTGGAACGCGTGACCATACGCGCCGCCGGTGAGCACTTCACCCGCCGCCAGCTCCCGCTCGTGCGGGCAGCGGGATTCGACATCGTCGAGGTGCAGCGCCTCAAGGCCGGCTCGATCGAACGCATCTTCGCCCGCAAGCAAGCCACCCTCTGATACCCGGCACGCCGTGGAGGGCCCTGGAATGATCGGATCAGGCTCGGTGTCGGCCGCGAGGCGGAAGTGTACGCATACGGCGACGACGCGGTGCTCAAGCTGTACCGTCCCGGCTCCGGCGGACATCGCGCCGAAGCGGTGGCCCTGGCCAACCTCGACGGTCACGGCGTCGCCCCGAAGCTGATCGACACCGTGGACCGCGATGACCGCACCGGCTTGGTACTGGAGCGGCTGGCCGGCTCGGACATGCTCGCCTGCCTGGGGGCACAACCCTGGCGGTGCTCGGCCTGGCCCGTGCCCTGGCTGGCACGCACCTCGCCGTCCACCAGGTCCCGGCGCCAGCAGACCTTCCACCGTTCCGCCAGGTCCTGGCCGCGCCCATCCACGACGCCGTCATGCCACCGCACCTACGCGACTACGCGCTACGGGTGCTCGGCGGGCTCCCCGACGACGATCGCCGCTGTCACGGCGACTACCACCCCGGCTACGTCCTGGTCGCCGCCGACCGGGTCGCGGTCATCGACTGGCCGAACGCGGCTCGCGGTACGCCGGAAGCCGACCACGCCCGGACCATGCTGCTGCTGCGCTGGGCCGACCCGCTTCCCGACACGACCCGGGCGTCCCGCGCGCTGATCACCGCCGGCCGTTCGACGTTCGCCCACGCCTACGCACGGGCATACCGCGCCGGCTCGCCGCAGCTTTGCGGCAGTGCAGCTCGTGGCTGGTGGTCCACGCCGCAGCCCGCCTCTCGGAAGGCATCGAGGTCGAACGTGGCACGCTCATCGATTACCTCGACCGCAGCCACCGAAAGGCAGCGTGGTGACGGCAAGAGCGGCTGCGGTGGAGCGTCGCCGACGGCTAAAAGCTACCCGGCGCGAAGGCCGCCAAGGACGCGATCGAGCACGGTTACGAAGGTCGTCAGCTCGGCGGCGGACGTGCCGCCGAGCAGGTGGCCGGTGCCGTGGTCGCGGTCGCGGTGCCAGTCGGTGACGAGGGTCGTTCCCCCTGGGTGAGCGAGACGACGGTGGCCCGCCGGTCGGTGGGGTGCGCGCTTCGGGCGACGAACCCGGCCGCTTCCAGAGCGTCGACCAGGCCGGTCACGTTTCGTGGCGTGCATTTGAGGGCTTGGCTCAGTTCCCCGCAGTCCTGCACGCCGCCGCCCAGGTCGACGGCGGCCGCGCTCCCGGCCGGAACGGAGGCACCGGCCGGGAGCCGCACTAGCGGCCGTTCGCCGCGTGATCGGGATCCGCCCTCGCCAGGCGGGGAACCTGCACCCGTCGCTGACGGGCTACCGGGCCGCGTCGGCGAGCAGCTTGAGCGCCAACTGCTGGAGTTCCGGTCCGGCCTTCTCTGGACTTCCGGTGTCGTAGGGCGGCTGCGGGTCGTACTCGACGGCGAGTTGCAGTGCCCGGGCGACCTGCTCGTCGGCCAGGCGGGCGGCGAGTCGCAGGGCCATGTCGATCCCGGCGGAGACCCCGGCGGCCGTGATGATCTTACCGGCCTCAACCACCCGCTCCGGTACGACGACCACCCCGAACTGCGACTCCAGATAGCTACGGGACGCCCAGTACGTGGTGGCGCGCACGCCCCGCAGCAGGCCCGCGGCGGCGAGCAGCAGCGAGCCCGTGCACACGGACGTCGTCCAGCTCGTGCTCCGGTGGATCCGGCGGATCCACGCAAGCGTCTCGGCGTCGTCCATCGCGCCGAGTACGCCACGGTCGCCGGCCCCGGGCACCACCAGCACGTCCGCCGCCGGCACCTGTCGCAGCGACCGGTCTGCGGTCAGCGCCATCACCCTGGTGTCGGTGCGCACTGGGCCGGGCCGTTTGGCGACGGTCACCACCGACGCGTTCGGCACCCGGCACAGCACCTCGTACGGGCCGACGGCGTCCAGCGCGGTGAACCCGTCGTAGAGCAGGATCGCGATCCGCAGCCTCCGTCCGGGACGGGTGTCACCGAGTGGCTCCCCGGCCCGAGCGGATGTGGCCAGGGCGGCGGATCCCAGTCCCCCGCCGAGGCCACCGGCCACGGCGGCCCGCAGCAGCGTCCGTCGCCCCTCGTCCCACCGCGTCATCGCCAGACTCCTTCCAGTCCGCCCCACCGGGCTCGGTCCTGCTGCCGGTCGGCAGGTGTCAACGGCGCCAGACGGTGCCGCGCCGCTCGTACTCCATCACCTGCTCGACCTGCACGGCGAGGTCGGCGCCGAGGAACCGTTCGACGAGCCAGAGCGCCAGGTCGAGGCCGGAGGTGATGCCACCGGCGGTGACCAGGTCCCCGTCGTCGACGACCCGCGCCTCGGTGACCACACCGCCCTGGGCGCGCAGGTCCTCGACCGCCCGGTGATGGGTGATGCACGGCCGGCCGGCGGTCAGTCCGGCCGCGGAGAGCAGCATGGTGCCGGTGCAGATGCCGGCGATGGTCAACCCACGTCGCCGGGCGGCGGCGATCGCAGCCGGGACGACACCCCGCTGGATCTCGTACAACACGCCCGGCGTGTCGGCCCGCCGGTAACCGCCGCCGGGGACGACCAACAGGTCCGCCTCACGTGGCGCCCACCGCCCCACCGGCCCGACCTGGCTGCCATGGAAGGCGGCGACCGGGTTTGCGCCGTCCACCGTCACCATGCTGGTGGTGATCGCCCCGCCCAACCCCTTCGCCATGCCGAACACCTCGATCGGGGCGACGAAGTCCAGCTCCTCGACACCGCCGAACGTGACGATCTGCACCCGTAGCGGCCGGGCGGGAGTGAAGACCGGCGCCGCCGAGGCGCTTCCCGGCATCAGTACCGCACCACCCGCAACCGCACCGACGGCGGCCGTGACCCGAAGAACATCCCGGCGATCCATCAACTGCTCCTCATCGTGGTATCGGCTCTGACACGTTGGTTCGCAGAGGTAGTCGCCCACCGATGCGAGATAGTTCCGGTCGCGCCAGCTCCCAGCGGGCGCCAGTGAGGTCGGCAGACCGACCGGGTACACGCGGGCGAGTCCCAGTCCGGCGGATCAGGGGCCGCTGAACTGCGCCGCAGAGCCTTCGGGACGTTCTGGCGGCCGTGCCAGTCGCTGCGCGGCCCGGTCACACTGCGATGCCCGGTAACCGGCAGTACCACGGCCACGTGCGACGCACGATCGCTCAGCCAGGCCGCGGCCTCGGCTATCTCCTCCGGCGCGGCGGCCCGTCCGGGTGATCGCGTCGACCCGAATCCCGTACCCGGCGTAGGTCACGGCGCCGACTCGGTGACGCTGCTGGCGTGGTTGGCACAGGCGATCCAGCCGCGCCACGGGTGGACACCGGCGTTCGCCTTGCCCGTGCGGGGTGCGGCCTTGGCCTCGGCCTGACCGTCTCACTCGACGATGTGGTCGCCGACCATGTAGGCGGCGTGAAGCGCCGCGTAGCCGATGTGATCGGGAGAGCAGACCAGGGCCTGCCTAGCGCGAAGCGGTCCTGGGATCGCTCTGAACTCAGGGAAGCTGCAGTTCTCTGAGCTCCCGGCGGGAGGTGATGGTGAGTTTGCGGTAGATGTTGCGCAGGTGTGCGTCGATCGTGCGTGGGCTCAGGAACAGCTGCGCCCCGACCTCCTTGGTAGTGGCCCCGGTAGCGATCAGCCGCGCGATATGCAGTTCGTGGGCGGTGAGCACCTGGTCGACTGACTGGTCGGTCCGTTTGCGCGGGCGCTCGCCCGTAGCGCGCAGTTCGCGGGCGGCGCGCGCCGCGAACGCCTCGGCGCCCATGCCTGTCAGCAGTTGGTGGGAGGTGCGTAGTTGCTCGCGGGCGGCCAGGCGCCGGCCCTCGCGGCGCAGCCACTCGCCATATACCAGGTGGGCGCGGGCAAGGTGGGTGGCCATCCGGCAGTCGCCGAGCCGCTGGATCGCTTCGCGGTAGAGGTCCTCGGCGGCCGGTCCGGTGCTCATCAGCGCCCGCGAGCGCGCCTCCAGTCCTAGCGCCCATTGGGTGCCGCTGGCACGCGTTCGCGAGCTGAGTCGGTCCAGCGCGGCGGCGGCGCGCGCTGGTTCACCGGCGCGGACGGCGGCCTCGATGAGCGCGGGCAGGGCCAGGCTGCTGTGTACCAGCTCGTCGTACTCGCACGGCTGGCTCGCCGCGGCGAGCGCGCCGCTGTAGTCGCGGAGCGCGGGAGACTTCGCCCATCCCCGCACGCTTCCCTCCGACGTGCTCCAGGAGGCCGAGCGCCGCGCCGAGGCCGGCGACCGATCAATGGCCTCGTGGATCCGCTGCCGTGTCGAGCACGAGTTCAACGGACGGCGTGACCGGATCGACAGGGACGGGTGCCCGATATCACCGGCCATCGCCGCTCGTCGGCCAATAGATCAGCCGCCGGTCATACTCCACGAACCATTCGTACAGGTGGTCGTCGTTGTGGTAGGCCCGTACGAAGCGGCTGTCCTTGAGTTCGGTGCAGACCAGGACCGCACCGTACCCACGCCACACCGGCGGTGGCAGGGCGCCGCTGGGCCCGACGACGATCAGCCGCAACCCGCGCAGCGTCCGAAGTACCTCGTCCATCGTGGCGTTGCAGAGCGACGAGGGTGTGATTTGGACGACCTCGCACTCGTCGGCCAAGCGGCGGAGGTCGTTGCCCACCATCTGGATGCGCGGCTCACCGAACCTGGCGTTGAACCGGGCGAGAGTCTCTCGGACGCGCTCGACGCGTGGGGCTTCGTGCAGATCGGCTACCAGGACGCGGCGTACACCGTCGATTTCGGCCAGGTGCTCCATCAGCCCGCCGAAGCCGATGATGCCGACTGTCTGGGCGTCTCCGACGGCTCGGGTCAGTGCCTCCGTCACCGCTGACCCCGGCTGATGAGG
The DNA here is from genome assembly GCF_039649625.1 of Plantactinospora sp. ZYX-F-223. Classification (NCBI taxonomy): domain Bacteria; kingdom Bacillati; phylum Actinomycetota; class Actinomycetes; order Micromonosporales; family Micromonosporaceae; genus Plantactinospora; species Plantactinospora sp. ZYX-F-223. Next base: position 153,675 of record NZ_JBDJAV010000011.1, read on the forward strand.
GTGTACCTCGTCGAACGGCGCGACTATGTGATCGAATCCCGCTTCCTCCAGCGCGCCATGCCGGAACCAGGATCGAGACAAGGCGCTGAGGAGAGCGATCTTGACGGCTTGCCTGGTCAGGTCCGAGCCGGCCGCAGGTGTGCACACCAGGTCACAGTCCAATAGGGATGCGCCGGGCGACGTCCCGAGGTAGTCGGCCAGGTCGACGCCGCGCAGACTCGTGACTGCGGCGGGTGATGCGACGCCGGGACGGAACCGCTCGTAGTCCATGGCGGCGCCGATGCTGCCGTCGTCGAGTACCACGACCGCGAAGGACCGTCCCGTCAGAACCTCGTCCACCGAACGCTTGCCATGATCTGCGGCTTTGCGTAGCTCGTGATGGATCGCAGCCTCAATTAGCGACACGGTGTTGCTCCCTGACATGCTGACAGTAGGTCATCGGCGAACCGGCTCGCCTCCGCTGCACGGAGGCCGGCCACGGTCACCCGAATCGCCGGCACCGCGGCCGCGAATCGCGCTCCGGGGGCGACGCGCCAACCGTGCGCAGCCAGCCGCGCCACGGTCTCCGCCTCATCGGGTACCTCGATCCACACGTTCAGCCCCGTGCGCCCGTGCCCGCACAGGCCGCGCTCCGCCAACTGCTCAAGCATGTGCCGGCGGCGCGTGTGGTATTCCAGGCGCACCCTGGCTAGGTCGGCCGGAAGTCCGGGGTCGGCCAGGTGGGCTGCCACAGCGAGCTGCGTCATGCGGCTGATCCACCCGCCGCCCAGCAGCCTGCGCTGATCCAGGCGCCCGATCGACTCGCTGTCACCAGACACCATCGCGAACCGCAGGTCAGGGGCAAGCCACTTGGACACGGAGGCGACGTGTAGCCATCGCGGGTGTCCAGCGGGAATGGCGGAGACGTAGTCGGCACCCGCGATCCCCCCGGCGTGGTCTTCCTCGATCACCAGCAGCTGCGGAACCTGCTGGATCATGGCGCGCAGTGTCTCGGCGCGCCGCGCCGTGAGCGCCGCCCCCGTGGGGTTCTGCGCCCGCGGACGGTACAGGACGCCTGCGGCGTCCGCGAGCGCCTCGGCGAACGCCTCTGGTTGGAATCCTTCCTCGTCCACAGGTACCCGCACGGGCACCAGACCGAGCGCGGCGATGAGCGGAAGGTCCCCGTTGTACGTGGGGCTTTCCACGATGATGCGGTCTCCGGAGCGCAGCAGAGTCGCCAGTGCACGGTCAACCGCCTCGAGCCCGCCGGGCAGTAGCGTCAGGTGATCGCGGACGACCCCCTGGCCGGCGAGGTATGCCTGTGCCTGAATGAGCAGAGCGTCGACGATCCGGGGGGTGCCGTAGAGCAGCAGGTCGGATGGAACCGTGGTGGGCCAGCGATCGTGGCGCCAGAGGAGCAGGTCCGGATCTGGGTTGCCCGACGAGAGGTCGTTCGGCCGCGACGCCGGGTGAGACGTCCCCGGTAAGTCCGCGGATACGCTATGCATTCTCGGGCAGCAGCTTGAGTAGCGCGGGAACGAACTCGTCCTGCCGGTCCGGCAGCAGGTCCAGCGCCTGCGTCAGCGGGATGAAGAAGCAGTCGAACACCATCCCGTCATCGGTGCCGGTACTGCCCGCGACCTGGTGAGACCAGCGGTCCCGACTTTCCGTCGTCGTCGCGTAGTAGAAGACGGTGACCCGTGGCTCACCGGTGTGCGGGTGTGGCCGTTGCTGTACGCCGAGACTTGTCCGCACGGTGACCGCGACGGTGCCGGTCTCTTCAGCCACCTCGCGAATGACCGCGTCCTCGAGCGGTTCATCAGCGTCCACGCCTCCGGCAGGGACCTGCGTGCCTGCCTCAGGCTGATCCCGATGGTCGAACACGAGCAATTCCGGTCCCGTGGGCGTGTCACGCACGACATAGGCGGCAACGCGTACTCGGACCTCAGACATCGGTAGGCGCCTCTCGGTTGGTCGACAAATGTGGGAACTCTGGCAGCAGCAGGTCAACGAGGCCCTGTACGGCGCTCTCCGACAGCTGATCGTTGTTGCGGAACCGCAGGATGCGCGTCGGCACAAGGTTGGCCGCAATAGCGCGGTCGTAGGCGTCGTACAGCTGGACGAGTGTGTCCGGGCGTTCGTAGGGACGGAGCTCCTTGTTGCGTGTGCCGATCCGCGTCCATGCCAGCGCGGGTGGGGTGTCGACGAAGACGATCACGTCGGGGGCCGGCATTCGCAGTGCTTCCATGGCGGCGCTGATGCGTTCCATCGGTACACCGTGCAGGACGTGGTGATAGACGATATCGCTCAGCACGTACCGGTCGGTGAGTACCGGACCGACGGCGAGAGCGGGCTTGATGTTGAACTCGAAGTGGAGATGCTTGTCCCGAAGGTATGCCTCCACGACAGCTTCGGCGTTCCAGCTGCTGCGAGCCATGCGGTTGCCCACGATGACACGCGCGGAGGCGGCGTCAAGCCAGCTGTGCTGGCCGAGCTCCGTCACGGTCGGTGCGACTCGCCGTAACGCCTTCGCCAGTTCGATCCGTAGCGTCGACTTTCCGCTGCCGTCGGTTCCCTCCAATGCGATGAACGGAAACCTCCGATCCCGCCGGCTCGTCGGGATCACGACCAGCGCTCCTGCGGTCGATGCCCGGCTGGGTGTCGGGTCAGGTAGTCGAGCCGGGAGGTGAACAGATGCACCGCCCGCTCGGTTCCCGGCCACCAGCAGCACAGCAGTTCGGCGAACAACGATGCCTCCTTCAGCCCCAGGGCGACGGTTCGAGCGGCGCTCGTCTGCGGCGAACGGACTGTCTCCACCAGCGCGACCAGCGCAGGTATACGCCCGGCGAGATTGTCTCCGCGGTCGTCCGCCCGCTCGAGTAGTTGAGCCACGCAGCCGGCGACGAAGACGTCCTCGACTCGGACCGGGGCGAGAATGCGACGGAGACACTCGTACACGGACGGCTCGACTGCCGCCCAGATCCGTGCGGGGGCGGCGATCACCTCGTACAGCAGGCACTCCAGCACGGAGGCGCCCGGCGCGAACATTCGATCCCGCGCCAGCAGCAGCCGGGCGCCCAGGCTTCCCTGCCCGGGCAGCGCCGCGACGGGTACCAATCCACCCGTCCCCAGTTCCACCAGGGCGCTCAGGTCGCCGTCCACGAGGATTTCTACTGCCGCCCGCATACATTGCAGGTCCTCCGTGCTGGACGAACTGACCACGATCCGGTGGTGGCGGACGCCGAGGGACAGTTCGTGGGACCGCAGGCTGGTGGCGAATGCCGGCCAGCCACCGTCCCGCACGCCAGCGGCGGCGGCCATACATGCGGTAGCCACATTCGCGGGGGTGTATGCGGCGAGCTGTCCGGCGCCGGTCGGGGTCAGCACGGAGTCGTCGACCAGCCTCGCCAAGACGCGAAGGTGCTCCGCGTACACCAGAGGCTCGAAGATCATCGTATGTTGGCTGATCAATCGGCCGAGAAACATGTGCCGCATCAGGTCGTCAGGATGAGGCGGGGCGGACACCGGCGAACGCGGTGCGAGTGTCTGGGCGGTCACGACAGCGCCTCCAAGGCGGCGGCGGCGCTCTGCGGCCGGCCGTCGCGCCGCCACTGCACGCACCGCTCGACCAGATCGACCAATCGTGGATCGTGCTCGGTCGCCACGCTGCGCAACGGCGGGGCGCCGTACCGGGGCATAGTGCCGGTGAGCAGTTCGTACATCACCATTCCGAAACAGTAGAGATCACTGGCAAAGTCCGCCTCGTGGTACCCCGCGTCGTACTCCGGGGGCCACGAGATCAAGGCTGACTTCGGCGATCGTGGCTCGGCGGCCGTGAGGGCACGGACGCAACCCAGATCGGCGATGACTGGCCCGTCGTCGGCCATCAGCACGTTTTCGGCGTTGATGTCCCGGTGGACATACCCGGCGTCATGCAGGACGGCCAACCCGGTCAGCAGCCGGCGTGCAAAGGCGACGGCGGCGTTCGTCGACGGTGCCCCGTGCGCGGCGAGCCATTGACGCACCGAGCCGAGCGGTAGGTAGTCCATCACGTAATGCGGCACCGGGGCCGCGAGGTTCATCTCCACCAGGCGGGGGAAGTACGGCGAGCCGCTCAGCCGCGACAGCAGGTTCGCCTCCTGAACGAATTGGTCCCGCGCATATCGGTGTGCCTGTTCCGGCAGTTGCCGGTACCAGTAGTAGCCATGAAGTTCCGGACGCAGCTCGACCGGGGCGGCGTCGATGACGCTGTGGTAGCCGAAGAACCCCTTGGCGACGAACTCCGCGCCCGGGACGTCGGCCCGCTCGACCAGCAGGAGGGTACTCCATCCGGTGAACGAGACCACCGACCTGGACTTGTAGGCCGTGGTCGTCTCGAGCACGTCGCGGAACACGTGGGTCGGCGAGACTCCTGCCAGGGACTCGAGGTGCATCGCCGGCGTGTCGGCCGTCATCGGGACTCGCCCTGCGGTGCGGGCTTGTACACATAGCCGAGGGTCAGATCGGAGGTGCCTGGGACGACCTCTACGACGCAGCCGGTGCCGGCGAAGAACTCGTCACAAGCCTTCTTCACACCGGGCAGCCCATCCCAGGCCCGCTCGTTGCGGCTCAAGTCGCAGTAGTCGTCGATGACGAGCAGCCCGCCGGGCTCCAGGCGCGGCCACACCTGCTCCAGGCTCAGTTGGATGGAGCGGTAGTGATCGCCGTCGAGGTAACCGAAACACACCTGCTGGGGTAGTTGGGAGAGTGTCTCGTCGAACCAGCCGGCGACGATGCGAGGCATCGGCAGACTCCTGGCGCGGAAGTTCTGCTCGACCTGGTCCGCCGACGCCAGGCACTCGCCCTCTGGCAGATGGGTGTCCAGTTCCCCTGGTGCGGGCATCCCGGCGAAGCTGTCGAACAGCACCAGTTCACGTTCGGGGTCCAGCGCCAGCATGGTTGTCGCGAGCCAGACGCTGGTATAACCGGCGTTGCAACCGATCTCCACAACGTCGCCCGCGACCCCGGCCCGCAAGACCGAGGACAGGCCCCAGTGCAGTGAGACCAGGCGCTCTACATCGGACATATTGGAATTGAGCGCAGCCAGTTCGTATGCGAGACGCGCGTCCATTGCACTCTCCGTCAGTTGGTAAAGAAGCCGATGACTTTTTTGATCCGTCCCTGGGTGACCGGCTCCGTACTGTGGCTGAGCTGGCTGCCGAACATGACCAGGTTGCCCGTGGCTACGCGGGTGCGCCATTGAGTCCGCGGCAGCGCCTTGTACCACGGCGTGGTGTAGTCCCCTCCTTCGCGGACTCTTCGCAACTCATCCGTAGGCTCGGTCCACAAGTCCGGGCTGCCGCAGGTTTCGACAACGAACTCGCCGCCGGAGAAGCCGTCGTTGAGCGCTATGCTCACTCCGGCGACCTTTACGTGATCCGGTTGGTTCTCGTCGAACGGCATATCGATGTGCGGCGTGATGTACTGACCCACACCGTACTCGAGATAGATCCAGGAGGTCAGCCGGCGACCCGTGGGAAACAGGCTGCACAGGTGGGGAAGAGCGCGCCTCGCCGCCTCATCCAGTACCGTCGTCGCCGCCTCGGGCAGCGGAAACAGCTCCAGGCGGCCCGCCGGCTCATAGAGGTCCATCACGTCCCGGGTGCTCATTCCGTCGACGGCGTGAACCGACACGGTGCGCTCCCCTTCAAAAGTGGAACGACCCTCAGCCTCGATCTGCTCATCCACCGCATCGCAGATCGCCTGGCACTCGGTCGGGGTCAGGAATTGCTCGATACTGTGCACCAGGAGCGATTCCGAGGTCGTCAACATGGTCGTGCGCCTTTCCTCTTCTTCACGAACACCAGTTGGATCGAGCCGGCCGCGGACGGCGGCCGCATGTCGGTGCCGGCATGAACGTGCGCGGCCGCGGCCAGGTCGAGGCCGGCCGATGCGGCCGCACGTGCGACTTCGTCCTGGTCGTACAGCCACAGCCAGGAGTAGAACTCTCGCCTCGTGCCGTCGTCACGCATGATCCGGAAACGCTGCACGTAGAGGCGCCCTTCGGCGGCGAACCGGGCCTGGAACTCGACGTCGTGTTCGTCGGGCAGGAAGATTCCTGTGCCGGCAGGATAGTGACTCGACTCGCTGTCGACCGGGTGCATCCCGGAGCCCGCCCGAGTGCGCACGTCGGCGAAGACCCGGCCACCGGGCGCAAGCCCGGCGGCGATGTGACCGAGCGTCGCCACGAGCGCCGGCGGTTCGAATTGGTTGATCAGCTCGTAGCTGAGCAGGCAGAGGTCATGCGCCGGCACAGCGGAGTCTGTTCCGAACGTGCCGACGTGGAAGCGGCACCTCCGATCGGTGCAGCGACGAGTCGCCGCGGCGATCGCTGCCGGGTTGATGTCGACGCCCAGGTAACCGCGGCAGCCCGTGCCGTTCGCGATCTCGCGGGCGTAGGTTCCCGGGCCGCAACAGGGGTGGAAGATCCGCTCGTCGCCGGTGAGTCCGAGCCAGTTCAGCTCGCGGCGCACCGCCGCCGTACTGCGACCGGCGACCTCGCTGTCGTCGCGGCACTGCAGTTCGGCGAGGCGGGGCCCGATGACCGGATCATGGTAGGGAACGCCGTTGGCGGAGATGTGGGCCCAGTCTGCGGGCATGCTGAGTGCGGTGAACATCAGGCCGGCTCGAACCCGTGCGGTGAGTCCGGAACGACCGCGCCGCATGGCAGCATGCGGACCGCAGGCGGTGGTGAGCCGGCGAGCAGGCACTCCAGGTCGATTCGTTTCAACAGCGCCGGTCCCTGCAACTGGTTGCGTAGCGCCTCCACAGCTTGGGGACGGCCGGGAGTCCGGCGCTGCTGTGCCTGCAGGATCCGTGGCATGCTGCGGTCGGCGAACCAGAGGCCGGCTATCTCGGCGATGACACCTGCCACATCGTCGGCATCCACGAGCCCGGCGAGCAGCAGATGTCCGAGCGCCGCGCGAACCTCCACGAGAGGAACAGTCACCGGCCGGTACGGCGGCTCGGCTCCGTGTAGGAGCATGACCTCGTCGTCGTAGAGCCCGTAGCGTCCGATGAGCTCCACCACCGCGCCGTAGCCGCGCATGCCGTGGGACCGCAGTTCGACCGCGCGCAACGCTCCCATCGAGCCCAGCCCGATCACTTCGCGTCCGTCCCGTAACGCGGCGCAAATCTCCCGGTGGTCCACCGCGTACTCGTGGTAGAAGCCACCGTCGACAAGGATCACCCGGCCTGAGGGGTGATCGTGCAGTACCGGTGCCAACATGCCTCGGATCAACGGCGGAAACACCGAGTACCGCTCGGAGACGGCGCCGAGACGGTTCGACTGGTAGCCGGTCGGCCCGACGAAGATCAGGTCACGGTCAGCCATGCGACCACGCCGCAAGTCTCGGACCCACTCGGGGCGAGAGCCGGGGTACGTATGATTCGCAGCCGACAATGACGGTGCGTACCACCCACGGCCCGCCCATGCTCCCGTCACGGAGGACGAACCGGATCGTCGGACCGACGCCGCGTTCGGCCAGCCAGTGTGCGAGACCGGCGGAGTCGTCGGGTATCGGCTGGCTGAATTGATGCCTGACGTCGGACAGTGAACCTTTGTCGACCTCCCCTTGCGGTCCGTCGGAGCGCGAGGTCGGACGCGGTGTGTGAGCGCCGTGCGGTTCAGGTTGAAAAAGGTTCGGTGAACATCCGTCACCCGGCCGGGGCTGCTCCGTCGCGACCTCGACGAGGCTCGGTAGATCTTCGCGGCCGCCGTGCATGAAGGCGGCACGGCTCTGTAGCGCCTCGAGCAGGGCACGCTCCAGAGCCGCTTCGAGTGAACGCGCGCAGGCGTGCCCGCCGTTGACGAACCGCCGGTCCGTCTCGGCCCGATCCCAGAGCACGACGTGCGCGACCGGCAGTCCCAACTCCTGCCTGACGACCAGCAGCCGCACCGCGACGTCGGCCTGGCGAACGCGCGCCACCAGGTCCTTGAGGCGGTCGGGCAGCGAGCACTCGTCGATGGCCCATTCCTGACCGGCGTGCGATGGAAACGAGAGGGCATCGCGTTCCAGCACCTCCAGCATGGCGTGCATGGTGGCCTGCTCCAGCGTCAGGCCACATCCGAGTCCGAAGGAGCTCGCCGCGAAGTACGGCCGGACGGCCGCGTCGGGCGGCGGCGGAAGGAGGACCAGCTCGCTGGGGAGACAGCGGGGCGCGGCAGTGCACAGGTCTGTTCCCTGGGCCGCAGTCACCTCCTCGTCCAGTGGAATTCGTACGTCCATGCGGGGACACAGCCGCAGGAGCGCGGCGGGACCGCCGAGCTGGGCGGCGATTGCCCGGTAGGTAGTCCGGACGAGCGGTACCTGGGATCGGGTGTGCTCGGCAGCCGCCAACTCCACCGCCTCAAGCCGGGCCCCGATCTCGGCCGCGGCCTCGGTCGTTCCCTTACCGCCCGTGACGACTAGTGATCCGGCCAGCGCGCCGGGCCGCACGGCCATGGCAACGGGCACGCCGATGCGGTCGAGACGCGTGATGCTGCTGCTACGGGTCACCCCCACACTGGCGGACCAGGCACGGGCCGCCGCCAACACGGCCTCTTCGGTGGGGCTGGACAGCATGATCAATGGGCTCTTCCGAGGTTGTCGACGGGGGAACGGCCGGTGGCCACCGGTAGCCCGGAAGCCACCGGCCGTGGCTGACCAGTGAACCTTTGCAAAAGGTTCAGTTGTCGGGCTGGTCAGCTTCGATCGCCTTTTCGACGCGATCCCAGTCGCTCGCGAAGACGGCCGCCGTGTGGGCGGTCGCGCGGGTGTCGCGAGGATCGAAGTTGGCGGACTGAATCGCGTCCACGAACTCTTCGAACTCCTGGTCTGACTTCATGCTGCTCCTTTCTGCGGCTGGTTGGGGACATGGACCGGTTGGCGCCTGCCGCTGGGAACGGGCGCCATCAGGCGACGAAGTTCCACAGCAGTGACGCCACCCGCTCATCGCGGACCTCGGCCAGGGCGTCCCGCACGGAGCCGCGCGCGAGGTCCCACTGTTCCGCGCCGATCTCTGCCCGGATTCGGGCGTACGCGGACGGCCGATCGCCGGCTGCCGCGTGGAACTCGAAGTACTTCTGAAGGACGCCGAAGGCGAAGCCGGCGTGCAGCAACCCGTACGCGGGCCGGTAGGCCTGCTTCCAAGGCGAGTACCAGCGCGCTTCGGGGTCCAAGTCCACCCCGCATGCCGCGAAGATCTCATTCAGCAGTGTGTGGGCCGATTCGTGAAGGATCAACTCGCCCAGGCGGACGGGATCCTGCACGACGTCGATGAAGATCGTGCCGGGCAGAGCCTTCAACGCATAACTCTGTGTGGTGTCGCGTCGACCGCGCACCTGCATGGTGACAACGACACCTGTCACGGAGGTAATGAAGTGGTCCAGTCCGGCGCGTTGGATCGCTTCCCCGGCACCTGACCACGGCGCCGATGGCACCGTTCGTGGCGCAGGGTCCAGGTGGAGGAATAGCGGCGACTCGTACCGGTCGTCGTCGGACCGCTCACACTCGTCGGCAGCGACGATGCGTACGTCATGCCCTGGCAGCAGCGAGGTGCCGCTCGCGGTGGATGCCGTCTCCCAACGTCGGGTCAGGTCACGTGCGTCGTCAAGGCGCCGCGCGCGCACGGCGGCCGTGATGGCATAGGTGAAATGGTGCAGTAGGGCGTACTGCCGCGCATCGAGCGTCGGTGGAACGACGAAGCGCTCGTCGAGGCGTGCCGCGGCGGCCCGCACCTGTGCCGCGCGACGTTCGCGTAGGTCCTTCAGGTCATGGGCGAGGCTCGGCCACACGTTTGTGAGGGCGACGTCAGTGCTCACGGGCTGCCCGCTCTCCGGCGATATCCGCCGCGATGTGATCAATGATCTCGATGCGATGGGTGCAGTAGTCCTCGTAGAAGGCGCTGTTCCGGTAACGCAGGCGGGTGGCGAGGCAGCCTCCGCCGCAGGTCTGCCGGTAGTCGCAGTCGGTGCATTTGTCGAGCAGTTCGTCAAGGCCGGTACGCAGCGAAGGGTTGGTGACGAGGGATGTCGCCGCGGCCAGCGACGGTAGGTCGTGGACGGTACCGAGCAACCCGTCGGGTACGCCCAACTCGTCGCAGCTGCCAAGCCGACCGTCGGGGTAGAGGGTCAGGACGAAGGCGCACTTCTGCTCTGTGAAGTGGCAAAATCGGGTGTCGCGGCCGGCGAGCACCCGGATCACGCTGGTGAACGGCTCGAGCAGGAACCGTCGGAACAGGCCGGTACCGCGCCAGTGGTCGTACGCCCTGACAAGAAACGCGGAGAACTCAAGTGGCGTGATCGCCCAGCCGGCATGCTCCTCGCCCTTGGGTAACAGGGGCAGCATGGTCTCGCGATTGCCGACCGGAATTCGTTTTGGCATGACGTTGAAGTCGAAGCAGGGTGAGAACTTCACCGCCTTCACCGCCTCGAACCGTGCGACGAAGTCGAGCGTCTCCTCCGGGCGGAGCGACACGTCCTTGGTCACGGTCGAGATCAAGCCAACTGCGAGGCCGCGCTCAGCGGCCAGTTCCAGCGCCTGGTGTACCTGCTCGGATGTGCTCCGGTCACGGTAGTCGACACGGCTGCGGTTGGCCTCCGGATCCCCGTCAAGAGATATTCCGATGTCGATCTCCGGCCATTCTTCGGCAAACAGGTCGAACCATGCCGGCGTCAACATGGTGGCATTCGTCTGTACGCTCAAGGACACGTTTCCCGGGTAGCCCCGCAGCAACCTCAGCAGGCCGGAGGTCGCCTCCATGCCGTACAGCAGCGGCTCGCCGCCGTGCATCTCCAGGCTCAGTGGTCGGCCGTCTGCCAGGTCCAGCAGGCGTGCGACGGTCTCGAGGGAGAGCTTGTCGTAGCCGGCGTAGGGCTTACGCTTCTCGTAGCAGTAGTAGCAGTTGATGTTGCAGGCGTCCCCGACGAGTTTCAAGATCACCGACAACGGTTCGTTCGGCCCGGGTGTACGTAGTGTCGACTGCTGTGACGTCATCGCTGCTACCACCATGGCGTAACTAGGAGGTCGCCCTTATCTGTGGTCGACAGTTCTGACTTCCGTGACATCAGCTATCCCGCCCGTGCGTCCTGAGTAGGTTCTTGAGGCGCCTAAGTACCTCAGGATAGAGGTGGACGACCTTTCTTCCTCGCCGCCCTAATCCTTGACCCTGAATTGCTCGCCGGAGGCTTTGGGTCCTGGACGATACCCACTACGACGATGCTCCACAAGCCCTGATCAACGCCTGTTCTGAGCAAGCGTGCCACCATCCGCTATGCGTCACGCGACAGACACAGGGTGTATCGAATGTGCCTTTTATATACTCCAAATATACGCAGGCGGTCGTACCATCTTCGACACGGATGCGTCGTTGCCGACGGGCAATGGCGGGGAGGTTCCGAATCCGGCTCTGCACCGCCCTGGCTCCAGGCTCTCGTCGGCGCGCGGGCGGCGGGCGCCAAGGCAACCATTCTCATGGTGATGAACCGGCACGAGGGGCAGATGAAGAGGCGACCGGATGGCGGCGACACCGCGCAGCTTGGTAAGGCAGGCAGCGAGGCGGCTCATGCAGTTCGGCATGTCGATACGGTTGATGTAGGTTCGTTGCGGGCCGGCTTCTCGCCGAGGTTGGACGGGGTCAGCGCAAGGCACGCGCGGCTGCTCGTCGAGCTGGCCGACGAGGTACCCCCGATCGTTGTCCAGCGGTCCTCGCTGCGGGTGGTGGACGGCATGCATCGGCTGCGCGCCGCGCGTGCGCGAGGGGACAGGCAGATACCTGTCGTCTATTTCGACGGCTCCGATGTCGACGCGTTCGTCGCGGCGGTGCAGTTGAACGTCGAGCACGGCTTGCCGCTGACCACGCGGGACCGGCTGGCCGCGGCTGAACGGATCCTCGCCTCGCATCCGCAGTGGTCAGACCGCCGGATAGCGTCGGTGTGCGGGGTCGCGGCAAAGACCGTCGCCGCGCTTCGGCGGCGTTCAACCGACGAGAGTCATCACCTGAACATCCGGATCGGCCGGGACGGGCGCCGGCATCCGGTCTCGGTCGAGGAAGGCAGGCGGTTGGCCGAGGAGATCGTGCGCCGTGAGCCTGGTGTCAGTCTGCGTGAGATGGCGCGCCGGTCCGGCATCTCGGTCGGAACGGCGTTCGACGTTCGTCGCAAGACGCTCGGCGAGGCTCGTGCCCCAGCGACCGAGGCGGCTGCGGCGGGACCGTCACCTGAGATGCGGGGCTCGTCGTCCACCGACAGGCTGCCGGCGACGGTACAGGACCTCAAAGCCGTCATCCGGCCACAGTTGGCACGGCTCATCGAGGATCCTTCCCTGCGGTATACAGATCATGGCAAGGCATTACTCCGGCTGCTTTCGGCGACGCTTGCGTTCATCTCGCAGTCTGCGAACGCCGCGGAGACCGTTCCCGCGCACTGCCATGAGCCGCTTCGCGCTGTCGCCCAAGCTTGTGCCGGCGGATGGCACCAGTTCAGCGAGATGCTGTCCGAATAGGTCGCCTCGGCGGGCCACCGCCCGAAAAACGCGACGGCCAGCGACCCGAGCCCGGCCGAGTAGCCGTTCGGCTCCGCGTCACGCGGCCGATCCGGCCGTGCCGCGGTCCGAAGACCGGAGCCTGCGGCCCCTGGCTGGGAGTTGAACGGCGTCGTCGGTTGAACCTCAGTGGCCCCGTCGTCGCCCCGCCATGCTTCAATACCTGTTTGACATGCGGATCCATACCCTGCTGGACACTGCCGCGCGACGGCATCCCCATCGCATCGCGGTCGTTGACGGTGTCCATCGGTGGACCTACGAACAACTCCGGCGGCGTAGCGTCAACCTCGCCGGCTTGTTTCGCGCACAGGGCCTGCGACCGGGAGACCGGATCGCAGTGCGGTCCGGCAGTGCCGGGTTCGCCACAATCCTGTTCGCGGCGGCCTATGCGGACCTGACGCTGGCGCCGCTGTCGGCCGGAATGCGCCCGTTCCAGCTCCGGATGGTACTTGCCGACATCGCTCCGGCCCTCGTGATGGGCATCGACCCCGCAAGTGTCGACGTCCCTGCCCCCACCTGGTCACCGGCGCGGTTCGGGGAAATCCTGAGTAGGCTCGACGGGGCCGTCGCGGACTCGCGCCCGACCGACGCCGGCCGCACCGACCGCGACCCTGGGCCGCCCGCTCTCCTGATGTACACCTCGGGCAGCAGCGCGCGACCGAAGGGCGTGGTGTGCCCGCACGACCGGGTCCTCTTCGCGACCAGGGCGATCGGGCAGGTCCTGGGTTACCGGCCGGACGACGTCGTGCTCTCCTGCGTGCCGCCCTCGTTCGACTACGGGCTCTACCAGATCCTGCTCACTACGGCCGCCGGCGCGCGGCTGGAGACGCTTGGGCCAGGAGAGGGAATGGCCCTTCTCGAGCGGATAAACAGCTCTCGGGCCACCATCGTGCCCGTGGTGCCGGAGATCGCCACCGCACTGCTCCGGCTGGCGGCCAGGACATCACCGGCGGTGGCCCAGTCGGTCCGGATGTTCACGAGCACCGGCGCCCGGATGCCGCCGCGGCTCGCCGACGGGTTGCGTAGTACGTTCCCCGGCGCCGCGGTGGTGCACATGTATGGCCTGACGGAGTGCAAGCGAGCCACCATCTTGGAGCCGGATGGCGACCTGGTGCGCCCGGGGTCGGTCGGGCGCGCGATTCCCGGCACCGTCGTGCACGTCGTCGACCGCCGGGGTCGACCGTTGCCCGCCGGCCAAGTCGGTGAGGTCGTCGTCGAGGGTGGAAACGTCATGGCCGGATACTGGCGCGACCGGCAGCTCGGCGCCGCCACCTTCCGGGTGACCGCGAACGGTCGGCGGCTGCATACGGGCGACCGTGGCCACTTGGACGGGGACGGCTACCTGTACCTGCATGGTCGGCGCGACGACGTCTTCAAGCACCGCGGCGTGCGGTCGAGCGTCGCCGAGCTCGAAGCGGCGGCCCTGGACATCGCCGGCGTCGAGGGCGCCGCCGTTGTTCCGCCGGACGAGGACGGCCCGCTCACCGTCGTGGTGGCCACTGCCTTGCCGGAGGACGACGTGCTGACGGAACTGGCCCGCCGCCTCGAACCGGCGAAGGTGCCGGACCGCTGTGTCGCGGTCGATGCCCTGCCGCTCACCCCACACGGCAAAGTGGACCGGAAACGGATCCGTGCGATCGTGCAACCGCACCGATCGTCGACCTCCGTTCAAATGCGGAGATCTTGACGGTACCGAGGGAGTTGGTACTGTGCCGATCTTGAGCATGACCGGTGCCGACGTGGACGGCCATGCTGAACGTTGCCCTCCGGTAGGTGACCAGTGAACCATTTTCAACCTCTCCTTGCGGTCCGCCGGATCGCAATGCCGGATGCGGTTCGTAAGCGCCGCGCGGTCCAGGTTGAAAGAGGTTCACTGCTGGAATGAGGACCCGTATGCCATCGCGGCAAGCCCGCCTTGAGCCAGTCAGCCTCGACACCGACGCGGTCCATCCGTTGCTCCCGGGCCAGCTCGCGCACCACCGCGCGCTCCTGGAACGGCCGGACGGCAGTACGTCACTCTTCATGTCCTACCGGGTCAGTGGTCCACTGGACGTTGCGGCACTCCTCGCCGCGGTGCGTTCGACGGTCGCCAGGCATGCAGCGCTGCGGATAGGCGTCACCACCCTTGACGGCGTACCCGTCCAGTGGATCCGGCCGATGCCGGACAATCGCCAACTCGTCGCACTGACGCAGGTGACAGCCAAGGACGCCGCGCAGTTCGCGCGGTACGTGCGCGCAGTCCTGGCGGCGGACCTCAAGCACACCTTCGACCTGGCGGTCGAGTACCCGTTCATTTTCCGCCTGCTGCGGTTCTCGCCGACGCTGCACGCGGTGATCGGGGTGTTCTCCGGCTTCGCCGTCGACGCCACTGCCCGGATGATCGTCGTACGCGGACTGTGGGACACCTACTTCGGCCGGGCGACCGACACCGACCCGGAGGACGCCGGCTATGTCGCTGCGGTGACCGGCCAGGCGACCGCCGCCACCGACCGGTCGCACGCGGTGTCCACGTACTGGCGGCGGCGCGGCCCATGGCTGCCGCCCCGGTGCCAGTTCCTGCCCAGCCTCGGTGAACCGGCCGCACCGGTCGCCCAGACCGAGCTGCTACTCGTCGTCGGTGACGAGTGGCAAGATGTGCGCGGCCGCTGGCAGGAGTCCGGCTTCACCACGGTCCAATGGCTGCTCGCGGTGTTCGCCACCACCGTGTTCCTGGCGACGCCGCAGGATCGGATCGCCGTCTCGATGAGCCTGAACGGCAGGCGTCACGTGGAGCGGGAAGTCGTCGGCATGTTCGACGTCACCGTGCCGGTCGTACTGGACAGGCCGGCCAGGCCGGTCGACCTGCTGGTGCAGACCCGGCGGGAGTTGTTGACGGCCACCTCGCGCCGCAACGTCGCGCCGCAGGCACTGGACGACATGTGGGCGACAGTGGCGCAGCGCCTGGGCCATCCGGTCCACCGCACCCTGGTCATGACGTATTTGGCGGACAACGCCGACCACGACTCTCCGGACGGCAGCGCGATCACCGTCGAGCGTGGCGCGTACACCCCCGAGTTCCACCGGACCGCCGACGGCCTGCGGATCGCCGCCAACGAGCGGCCCGACGGGCTGCGCATCCGGCTGACCGTCGATGGCGCGACCATGTCGGAAGCCAGCTTCGCCGGGTTCGTCGCCGCCTTCCGGGCACAACTGCGTGGGGAAGATTCCTGCCGGATCACGCCGACAACGGGCAGTGGCTCGCAGCTCACGCCGCTGCGGGCACCCGACGGTACGGTCCTGCTGGTCGTCGACCTGGCCGAGGTGACCTCGACCCTCGACACACATCCCGCGGTTGTCTCGTCCAGGGCCTTCGTAGAGATCGCGGAGGATGGTGGATCGTTGCTCGCCGCCGAGGTCACGGTTGCCGGTGTCGAGGTCACGCCGGACGATCTCGCCAACCATATCCGTTCCACGGTCGCGAGTCGGCCGTTCTTGGCGGTTCCCGGGCGGATTGCGGTGGTGCCCAGCACAGCCTGCGGCGAACGGTCCGAGGCGCTATCCAGGGATGGAGTTGGTTGACCGGTGGAAAGCACCCGCGCGGACACAGTGATCGACGAAAAGGCCCTTGACGCGGTGGTCAAGCGGGTGCTCACCGGGCCGCCGCCCGGTGCCGCGGCACGCTATGCCGGCGCCATGCGGCTGGTCGATCTGGAGATCGACAGCCTCGTCATGGCGGAACTCATCGTCGAGTTCGAGCAGGAGTTGGGCGTACTGCTGGACGTCGTCGCCGTCGACCGCATGGAGACGCTCGGCGACCTCTGCCGGGCCCTGCGGCCGGCGGCGAGTTGAGCCGTGTCCGTGGTCACCCGTGAAGATCTGCTGCGGCGGCGGGGCGCCCGACTGCGAGCCGCCGTCGCGGCGACCGGCCTGCGCCACCTCGCGGTCGAGGTGACCGCCGGAACGGACCTTGTCGTCGCGCTGTGCGCGCTCCGTCCGCTCGACGCGTCCGTCGTAGTGGTGGGCCCGACCATCGCCGCGTCGGCGCTGGCGGCCCTGCGACCGCAGGCCGTACTGGACGTCGCGGGCGGCCGGATCCGGCACACCGGTGCGGCCGACCCTGGCCGCGGCGAACGGCCCGGAGGACTGTGGATCTTTTCGTCCGGGACCACCGGTACCCCCACGCCGACCCACTGGAGGTGGCATGACCTGGCCCGCGGCGTCGACTGGGACACCGTGGACGGCGACGAACGGTGGGGAGTCGGATACGCCCCCTTCACCTACGCCGGCGTGGAAGCCGTGAGTCAGGCGCTCGGACGGGCCGCCCGCATCGACTTCCTCGCGCCCACCGACCTCGCCGCCGGCACAGGTGCGCGCTACGAGGTCGTCGCCGGCACACCGTCGTTCTGGCGGATGGCGGCGCTGCACCGCGGGACCGACGCCGCCCGGCCGCGGGTAGACACCGTCTCGATGGGCGGCGAGCCGGTGGACGCGAGCCTGCTTCGGCTGGTTGGGGCGGCGTTCGCGCCGCGGCGCGTCCTGCAGATCTACGCCAGCACCGAACTCGGCCGGATCGCCACCGTCACCGACGGACTTCCGGGCCTGCCTCTTTCCGTCCTCGACGGGTACGGGCCGGCCGGGAAGGCACTGGCGATACGCGACGGCGAACTCCTGGTGTCGCCCGGTCCGGGCGCACCGTACCTGCCGACGGGGGACGCCGCGACCATCCATGATGGACGGGTGCACGTTCTCGGACGGCGCGGCGAGGTCATCAACGTGGGTGGCACGAAAGTCGTACCCGGCCATGTGGCTCGGCTGCTGCAGGAGCACCCCGAGGTCGTCGCGGCCCGGGTCTATCCGGTCCGTAGCAGCGTGCTCGGTGCCGTTGTCGGCGCCGACATCGTCACACTGCCGGAATGCGACCACGACGCGGTCGTCCAGCGGGTCAAGGCCCATGCCCGCCGCGTACTGGCCCCGGCGGAACAGCCGCGCCGAGTCACCGTGGTCGACCAGATCCCGATGACCTTGTCCGGAAAGGCGGTCCGTGGTGGGTGAGGCGCTCGGGACGGTGTTCGTCACCGGCGGTTCGCGGGGCATCGGGCTGGCCGTCGCCCGTCAGCTGCTCACCGCCGGGTATCGGGTGGTCGCCGTGTCGCGGACCGCCTCCAGCGAGCTCGCGGCGCTGCGGGAGGCCGTCGGCGACCCGTTGACATTCCTTGCCGCCGACCTCACCTCCGGCGATGACCGGATCGCGGTGGCCAACCGGCTCCGGAAGTGCGCCGACCTCTACGGCCTCGTCAACAACGCCGGGGTCGCGAGTGGGGCCCTGCACGTAGCCACTGCCTGGTCGGACGTGAGCCGGATGTGGCAGCTCAATGTCGAGGTCCCGATGTCCCTGTGCCAGGCGGCGGTCAAGGCGATGTATCGCGGCGGTGGACGCATCGTCAACATCTCGTCGATCGCGGCCCACCGGACCTTCCGCGGACTCGGCGCCTACACCGCGACGAAGTGCGCTCTCGAAGGGTTCTCCAGAGTGCTCGCCGCCGAGGTCGGCGGCCGGGGTATCACGGTGAACTGTGTCGCACCGGGCTTCATCGATACCGCCATGACCGCGGCGATCGATGACGACCTCCGCGCCGCGATCAACCGGCGCAACATGCTGGACCGGGGTGCCACACCCGCCGATGTGGCGCGGTCGGTGGAGTTCCTGCTCTCGCCTGCCGCGGAGGCCATCACCGCGCAGGTGATCCGGGTTGACTCGGGCAGCGCCGGATGAGCACGCTGGACGAGCGTGGACACGCGGAACAGCGCACCCCGCCACCGGCGGCAACCAGTCCACCGACGGAGTTCACGGACCGACGCCAGCGCTTCCGGCGCGAGGCGGTGCGCAACTACGGCCTCACCCGGGATGCCGGGGAAGCGGTGGACGTCGGCTGGCGGGCGCTACCGAGCCTGGGCCTGCTGCGCGACCTGCGGTGGCGCGACCTGCGGTGGCGCGACATGTGGGCCGCGCTGACGGTCCGGCGCAACCGGGTTCCACTCGTGCTCCAGGCGCAGATGAGCGACTGCGGAGCTGCCGCCCTGGCGATGGTCCTCGCCTACTTCGGTCGGCCGGAGCCGCTCGACGCGCTGCGAATCGAGACCAACACGGGCCGGGACGGGGTTCCGGCCCGCTCGATGCTGGCCGCGGCCCGGCGTCGCGGTCTGGCCGCCCGCGGTGTCCGGGTCTCCCTCGACGGGCTGCGCCACCTCGCTCCGGCCACCATCCTGTTCTGGAACTTCGTCCACTTCGTCGTGTTGGAACGGGTGACCGGCAACCACCTGTACATCGTCGATCCGGCCTTCGGGCGCCGCAAGGTCAGCCTGGCCGAGGCGGGCAAGGCGTTCACCGGGGTGGCGCTGGAGTTCCACCCGCCGGTCGGCGCCGGGACACCGCGGCGAAGGTCCGGCCGCCAGCGCCTCGGTGCGAGCCGCATGCCCTATGTGGGCAAGTTCTTCCCTCGCACCAGCGCGTGGGTACCACTCGCGGTGACCTCGGTCGCCCTTACCCTGTGTAGCCTGGTCGTGCCGATCGCCTCCTCCTACGTCGTGGACCGGGCGAACCAGCCCGGCGAGCCGGTCAGCACGTGGCTGTTCGTCGCGGCGCCGATCGTGCTGTTCGCGATGTACTTCTGGATGCAGACCGCCCGCAGGATGGCCATGCTGTCCATCCAGACCCTCGCCGACAAGTCGGTGACCCTGGGGACAGTTCACCACCTTGTCTCCCTGCCGTTCGACTACTTTGCCCGGCGTCACACCGGGGACCTCGCCATTCGGGTCCGGACCAGCAACGCGGTACGGCAGGTCCTGACGGGATCCGCGTTGTCGGCCGTGCTCGACGGGGTGCTGGTGCTGGTGTACGGCTGGCTCGTCGTCATCGCCGAACCGCGCCTCGGCGCGCTGGTGCTTGCCCTCGCCGTCACCCAGGTCGGCCTGCTCGCCGCTAGCTGGCGAAAGCAGGAGTACCTCACCGCCGCTCTGCTGGAGGCGCAGGCGAGGGCACACACCGAGCTGTTCCAGTTGCTGGACGGCGTGCCGACGCTGAAGGCGTCCGGGCTCGAGGGCGCCGCGGCGG
This sequence comes from Plantactinospora sp. ZYX-F-223, assembly GCF_039649625.1. Taxonomy (NCBI): domain Bacteria; kingdom Bacillati; phylum Actinomycetota; class Actinomycetes; order Micromonosporales; family Micromonosporaceae; genus Plantactinospora; species Plantactinospora sp. ZYX-F-223. Next base: position 173,304 of record NZ_JBDJAV010000011.1, read on the forward strand.
AGAACTGGAGCCACACCTTCGCCGACGAGGTGAACGCCAGGACTCGCAGCCGGCGGTTCCTCGCCGTGTGCGAGGCCGCCAGCACCGCGATTCAGTTTCTGGCCCCCCTCACCGTGCTCGGAGCTGGCCTGGTCCTGCTCGGTCGCGGCGAGATCTCACTGTCCCGCGTGGTCGGCTTCTCCGCCCTGGCCATGGGCATGTTCGTACCGCTGGCGAGCCTGACCCAGACCGGGCTGCAGATCGCCGGTCTGGGACCGACCTTGACCCGGCTCGCCGACATCCTTGACGCGCAACCCGAGGCCGGGCCGGATGCGGTGGCACCGTCCCGGGTCACCGGCGCGGTCCGGCTCGACGCCGTGCGGTTCGCCTACCCCGGCGCCGCGTCACCGGCAGTGGCCGACATCGACTTCGAGATGGCGCCTGGACAGTTCACCCTCATCGTCGGCGAGTCCGGCTCCGGCAAGTCGACGCTGGCCATGCTGCTGGCCGGGCTCTACCTGCCCAGCTCCGGCACGGTGTTCATCGACGGCGTGCCCACCGATCAGCTCGACCGGCCAGCGGTGCGGCGGTCGATGGCGTTCGTGCGCCAGGACGCCCGGCTCTCCGCCGGAACCATCCGGGAGAACATCGCGTTGGGCCGGCCGGAGTGCTCCCTCGACGACGTCATCGCGGCGGCGCGGCTGGCCGAGATCCACGACGACATCGACGCCATGCCGATGCGGTACGAGACGCTGCTCGGTGCGGCCGGGGCGGGCCTGTCGGGTGGACAGATCCAACGCGTCTCGCTGGCCAGGGCCCTGATTCGCGACTCCGAGCTGCTGATCCTCGACGAGGCGACCAGCGCCCTCGATCGGCGCACCGAGGACCGTATCGTGACCAACCTGCGCGGCACGGGTCAAGCCCTGGTGGTCGTCGCGCACCGGCTCTCCCACCCCGAGGACGCCGATCAAATTCTGGTGATGAGCAACGGCCGGCTTGTCCAGCGGGGACGGCACGAGGAACTGATCACACAGGACGGCCCGTACCGCCGCCTCGCTGGACTCGCGCCGTGACGTCGTCGCTGAGCCTTGAGCGCCGGGAGCTCGACGCCGTCGTAGCGCTGATCCTGCAGGTGCCGGACGCCCATCGGCGGTTCGAGGTCGACGCCGCCGCTGCCGCCGCCGAGTACCAGATCGACGGGCCGACGGTCGCCGCCCTCGTCGACGCCGGCCTGCCCTCGGCGTCCGGCGCGGAGGGCGCCCGGTTCGACGCCACCGACCTGCGCAACGTCGCGGTACACCTGGATGCGCGGTCCCGCGAGCGAAAGGTGCTCTCCTGGTGGATCCGCGAGCTGGAGCGCCCTACCGCCCACGCCCGCTACCGGATGGACTACCTGGCGCAGTGCCCGGATCCCGGGCATGACGGGCCGTGCCGGTACCGCCTGGCGGTGCCGGAGGACGGCTGGCATGAGACGGCCTCGGCGCCGGCCCGTGGCGGTGCCCTGCACTCGGTGACGTTCGATCGGCCGCGCACCTGGCCCGACCTGCCGGACGCGCTGCTCGACCTGCTGGAGGAGACCCGGCACATCCGGTTCCTCTGGCTCCCGGAGACGTTGCGCGCCGACACCGCCTTCGTTCGTACCGCCGGCATCGGCGACTGCGTCGGCGTGGCCCGCATGCTGGTCGAGGAGGCCGCCAACCGGGGACTGACCGCCCGGTTCTCCTTCGGCAGGTCGCTGACCCCGCCGATCTCCGCGTCGCACTCGTGGGCGGAGTTCCACGTCGACGGGGTCTGGGTTCCCGTCGACCCGGTGCTGGTGGATGCCCTGCGGCAGTGGGGTATCGCCGGGCCGCGGTGGCACCGGACCCGCTCGCTCGGCGGCGTTCTCGGCCGCATCGGAGCCCACCGACGTGATCTTGTGGCCCACGCCGGTCAGCCGGTCGCCGCGAGATTTCCTACCTACCGCGACACAGGAGAATGACATGGTGGACTGGCCACCAGCCTTTGAATCGCTTATCCGGCAGCGCAGCCGGCTGCTCGGCGCCGCCGCGCCCCTGGACCCCGACCACGGCCTGGCCGAGCTGGGGGTCGACTCGCTGGAAGTGGTCGAGCTGATCGTCAATCTCGAGGCCGAGTTCGACATCGAGCTCCCACCCGAGCTGCTGCAGCCGGAGGTGTTCGCGACGCCGGGCACCATCTGGCACGCGGTCAGGGGCCTGCTGTGACCGGCACTGCCGAGGAGGGACAGGCATCGGTGCGGCAGACATGGGCACGGCTCACCACGGTCGCCGCCAAGCTGAGCAGCCAGTCGCGGGACCAGCGCTACCACGTCTTCGACATCTTCGACTGGCCGGACGAGCTGCCGGCCGACCAGTTCTGGATGAGTCCGGAGCTGACCACGTGCTACGGGACCCCGGTGTGGGACCGCCTGTCGGAGGCCGACCGGCTGCGCCTGACCCAGGCCGAGGCAGTGAACTTCTTCAGCCTCAATGTCCATCTCATCCGTGACCTGATCGGCGAGGTAGCCGGGCGGATCTACGACACGCGGTACCCGGGCCTCTCGGAGTTCTTCCACGACTTCATCCACGAAGAGAACGAACACATGTGGTTTTTCGCCCAGTTCTGCAACCGGTACGGGGGGAAGGTCTACCGCACCAAACGTGTCATCGGGCACGCCGCCGAGGGCAACGACGCGGTACGCGACGTCATGATCTTCGGTCGCATCCTCATCGCGGAGGAGCTGTGCGACTACTACAACGCGAAAATGGCGACCGACGACCGACTGCCGGCGATCGCGCAGCGGATCAACGCCGTCCATCACCAGGACGAGTCGAGACACATCGCGTTCGGCCGGCAGATGATGCGGGCGCTGTACGAGGAAGCCACGCACCGCGCGACACCCGAGGAGGTCGCGGGCGCCGCGGCGTATCTGTCGCGATATGTCAGCTCGTGCCTGCGGGCGTTCTACAACCCTGCGGTGTACGCGGACGCGGCGCTCACCGGAGCCAGGCAGATCCGCTCCGAAGTGATCGACGACCCGTACCGTCAGGAGTTCCACCGGACCGTAATGCGCAAGACCACCCGGTTTTTCAGCCGGATGGGACTCTTCACCGAGAGCATGGTCGCCTGGTGACCGGCCAGCCACCGCGGCGGATGCTGCACGAGTGGTTCACCGCCGGCCTGGCAATGGCGCCGGACCGCGTCGCACTGCGGATCGGCCGCCAGGAATGGACCTACGCTGAGCTGGACGACGTGGCTCGGCGCTGGGCCGGCGGACTGACCGCGTGCGGGGCGCGGACCGTCGGCATCCTCGCGATGCGCAGCATCGAGTCGTACGCGGGGCTCCTCGCCACGCTCTACGCCGGCGCGACGGCGGTGCCGCTCAGTCCGGGCTTCCCCGCCGCACGTACCTGCCGGATGGCGGCGATGGCCGGGATCGACACGCTGATCGCCGACCGGTCGGCGGCGGCAACGCTCCCGCACCTTGCGGCGGCCCTGCCCGGCCTTCGGGTGGCGGCGCCGGCCGCGACGCCTCTGGGCACCCTGCCCGGGGCCGGGTACGACGGGGCGGCCTACGTGCTGTTCACCTCGGGCTCCACCGGCCGCCCCAAGGGTGCTCCGGTCACGCACGCCAACATGGACAGCTTCCTGCGGTACAACCTGGACCGATACGACCTCGGCCCGGACGACGTCTGCTCACAGACCTTCGACCAGACCTTCGACCTGGCGATGTTCGACCTGTTCGTGGCCTGGGGCGCGGGTGCGGCCGTGGTGTCCACGCCGCCGCAGGTGTTCACCGCGCTGCCGCAGTTCCTGGCCTCCGAGCGGGTGACCTTCTGGTTCTCCGTGCCCAGCGCCATCGAGGTGGTACGGCGCCGGGGCGGGCTGACGCCCGGCGCGATGCCGACGCTGCGGTGGAGCCTGTTCTGTGGTGAGGCGCTGCGGCTGACAGACGCCCAGGACTGGCAGCGGGCCGCGCCGGGATCCATAGTGGAAAACCTGTACGGCCCGACCGAGCTGACGATCGCCTGTTCCGCGCATCGGCTGTCCGACCAGTCCGCCGAGCTCGCCGTGCACGGCGTCGTTCCCATCGGGACGCCGTACCCGCATCTCCGGTACCGGATCACCGAGGACGGCGCCGATGGTACCGAAGGCGAGCTGTGCGTCACCGGACCGCAGATGTTTCCCGGATACCTCGACACCGCCGACGACCAGGGGCGCTTCTACGACGGTGACGGCGTGCGGTGGTACCGCACCGGCGACCGGGTCCGGCAGCTCGCCAGCGCCGAACTCGGCTATCTCGGCCGGATGGACCGGCAGGTGAAGGTCCGCGGCTACCGGGTCGAGCTGGACGAGGTCGAGTGGCACGTCGGGCAGCTGCCCGGGGTGGAACGCGCGGTCGCGGTGGCGTTCGAGGCAGCCGGGCGGACCGAGCTGGCGGTGTTCTATGTCGGTACCCCGGGCCTCGACATCCGTCGCCCGATCGCCTCGATCCTGCCGGGATACATGGTGCCGCGACTGTGTCACGACGTTGACGCGCTCCCGCACACCGCGAACGGCAAGATAGACCGCGCGGCGCTTGCCGCGCGCGCCCGGGACCTTCTGGCCGGCGAACAGGTCGCCCATGCCTGAGAGCCCGCCGCTGTGCCCGCTCGCCGACGCCGAGCTCGGGGCGATGCTGTCCATCCGCCGCTTCGAGCACGCCGTACTCGACCTGCTCGGCCGCGGACTGATCAGGGGCACCACGCACACGTGCCTGGGCCAGGAGTACATCCCGGTCGCGGTCGAGTCTCTGCTCCGCCGCGACGACGAGGTGTTCAGCAACCACCGGGGACACGGGCATTACCTGGCGAGGTACGACGATCCGGCCGGCCTGCTCGCCGAGCTCGCGGGCCGTGAAGGTGCGGTGTGTGCCGGGATGGGCGGTTCGCAGCACATCCGCCGCGCCGGGTTCATGTCCACCGGAATCCAAGGGCAACTGGCGCCGGTCGCAGTGGGCGCCGCCTTTGACATGCGGCGCACCGGCACGGCGTCGATCTCGGTGGTCTACGTCGGAGACGGCACCTGGGGCGAGGGAGTGGTGTACGAGGCGCTCAACCTCGCCGCCCTCTGGCGAGTACCGATGGTCGTCGTCGTCGAGCACAACGGGATCGCCCAGTCCACCCCGACGCCGGCACAGATGGCCGGTACCATCGCCGACCGGTGTGCCGGCTTCGGCATCCGGCACGTCAAGGTGACCGGTATCGACGTCGGTAGTATCCGGACCACTCTCGCGCCGCTCGTCGCCGAGGTACGCCAGGACGGTGCGCCGCTGGTGGTCGAGTTCGAGACGGTACGGCTCGGGCCGCACAGCAAGGGGGACGACACCCGCACCTCGGCGGAGCTCGACGCCATCGCCGGGCGCGACTGGTACCCGCACTATCGCTCGGCGTTTCCCGAGCAGGTCGACCGGCTCGATGCCGCGGCGACCGCGGGAATCCGGGCCGTGGTCGAGGACGTACTCGCCAGGCCGCTGATCGGTGCCGGCCGTGGATGACCGGGCGATGGAGCGGGTCGGGGAGAACCTCAACCGCGGCCTGGCCACCTTGCTCGCCGAGAGACCGGATCTCTTCCTGATCGGTGAGGACATCGTCGACCCATACGGCGGCGCTTTCGGCGTTACCCGCCGGCTCTCCACCACCCATCCCGGACGGGTACTCAGCACGCCGATCAGCGAGCAGGCGATCCTGGGCTTCGCGGTGGGCCTGGCCCTGCGCGGCCGGGAAGCGGTGGTCGAGGTCATGTTCTCCGACTTCGCCACCTTGTGCTTCGACCAGATCGTCAACCTCGCCAGCAAGGTGGTCAGCATGTACGGCCAGTCGGTGCGGATGCCACTGGTGATCCGGTGCCCGACGGGGGGCCACCGCGGCTACGGCCCCACCCACAGCCAGAGCCTCCAGAAGCACTTCGTAGGGATCCCCAACCTCGCGGTTTACGAGATGAGCCCGGTACACGACGGGCACGCCACGCTGGCCCGAATCCTCGACTCCGCGGCCCCGGCGATGTACTTCGAGGACAAGGTGCTCTACGGACGGCGGCGGTTCGGCGCGGCCACCGGAGACGAGCTGTTCCACTGCGAACGGATCGGCGGCGACTGCGACTTCGCCGTGCTGGGTATCCACGGGGTGGACGCGGTGGACGTCGTCGTCATCGCACCGGGTGGCCTCACCGGCAGGGTCCTCGGTGCGATGCGCGGTGCCTACCTCAGTGCCGAGACGGCGGTGCGGGCCGTGGTGCCGTCCCGGCTCTACCCGTTCGACCCCACGCCACTGGCCCCACTCGTCGCCCAGGCTCGGCGGGTGGTGGTCGTCGAGGACGCGACGGCCGGCGGGGTGTGGGGGGCCGAGGTCGCCCACACCATCCACCAGAAGATGTGGGGGCTGCTGTCCCAGCCCGTCCATCTGCTCCACGCGCCATCCCGCACCATCCCGGCCGCCCCTCATCTCGAGCGTGCGGTGCTGGTCCAGGAAGACGACATCCGCGCCATGGTGACGGCGGTCGCCGGTGGGTGACATCCGCCTTCCCCGGCTCAATGCGACCGACGAGGAGTACACGCTTCTCGAGTGGCTGGTCGGTGACGGCGCGTCGGTCGGTGCGGGCACCGCGGTGGCTCTGGTGGAGACCTCCAAGGCGGCACACGAGCTCGTCGCGGAGGAGGCCGGCACCCTGTGGCAACGGATCCACGCGCCCTCAACCTGCCGTCCCGGGGAGGTGGTGGCAACCCTCGCCAGGGACGACCGTCCAGTGCAGGCGCAGCGGAACGCCGACCCGGATCCGATCACCATCACCCGGCCAGCCCGGCAGCTGATGGTCGAATACGGTGTCGCGGAGGAGACGGTACGGTCGATCGGCAAGGTGGTCATCTCGCGGTCGGACATCGAGCAACTCGTCGCCGGGCAGGCGGGGCGGGCCGCAGTTGAGCGGGTGCCCGTCTCGGCTGCCCAGCGACGGGTCGCCCGTACGGTGTCCGCCTCGCATCGCGAGATCCCCGCCGCCTACTCGGTCGTGAAGGTGGTCGCCGACCGGCTGAAACAGCGCCTGCGTGACGAGGCGGCGACCGTCGGCTTCCTCGGCGTCCCGGAACTGGTCGTCAAGGCGATCGCGGCGCGACGGAAGCAGTTCCGGCTCTTCTTCGCGCACGCGGTGGACGACCAGACGGTGACCGTGCGGCCGGGGGCGCACGTCGGGGTCACGATCGACGTGGGAAAGGGTCTCTACCTGCCGGTCGTCGCCGACGCCGACACCAGGCCGCTGCGGGACATTGCGGCCGATCTGTTACGGTTCCGGCTTGCCGCGATGCGGGGCCAATTCACTGAGGCAGATCTGACCGGGTCGAACATCGCGCTCGCGATACACGCGGACGCCGATATCGTGTACGCGCAGCCGCTCATCTTCCCGGGACACATGTGTGCGTTGTCTCTCGCCTCGATGCAGCGTGAGTTGGTACGTCATGACGACGGTCCGATCACGAGCAGTGAGTATTTCCATCTCGGTCTGGCGTACGACCATCGGTTCGTCAACGGTCGGTCGGCGGTGGCGTTCCTGCATGCGGTCAAGGCTGACCTGGAGTCGGGCTGATGGCCGCTGACGGTTGTCGGTTGAACGCGGTCGACGCGGCATTCTTCGGGGCATATCGGAGGTATCCTGTGGCATCCACCCTCCATTTCGGTATACCGGATCCACAGTGGAGCCGACAAGTCGAACGCGCCGACTCGACTGCGGGTCCGAACCCCGCTGCGGTGGAGACAAACCCAAGCCACACGATGATGCCGGAAGGGGGTGAACCCACATGACCGAGGTAGAGTTCGACGGCGTCGACATCCGCGAGATGGCTGACGAGGAACTGGACGACATCGTCGGCGGTCCGAAGGCCTGCCAATAGCCGGTAGCCAGCAGGAGGCGCTTGAGTGGAGTCGCTCAGGCGCCTCCTGTCGTCATACGAGTGACTTCGAGGCAGGCAGGTCGCGATCGGTGGCCGGGTCGAAGAACCGGGTGAGAAAGTCTTGCTGCCACACACGCGGCTGTGGCAGATCCCACTGGCCGTACTCGGTAAGCAGGCGCTCCGGCTCCGGGCACTGTTGCCGGAGCGCGGCGAGGACGTCCGGAGGGATGACGCCCGGAAAGAGCATCTGCAGGTGAGCGAGCCCGTAGAACACGGGCCCGGCGACCGCGTATTCGTCAACGCGCTTGCGGAACAGGTCCCAGGAGAAGTCCTGTCCGGCCGAGCGCACGAGTTCGGCGATGTCCACGTACTTGATCAGACGCCGGTGCTTGCTGCCACGGTTCATGAACCTGAGCGTCGTCGAGGTCTTGTAGATGTGGGCCGACAGGTCGATGACCGCGTCCTCGGGGGATGGCACCAGGAACGAGGCGTCACCGTACCGGTGCCGACGAGCGTTCGCCAGGACGGCGCTGACCGGAACGTCGTACCCCTTACCGGGCAGCGCCAGCGACACGTTGACGTCGACGCTGATGATCGGGCGGTCGAGCTGGCCGGTCAGCTTGTTCAACTTGGGCAGGTCGCTGCCGTACAGGCGCCAGAACGCCCGGTCCCGCTTGCTCAGCGGGACGATGCCGGTTTCTGTTGGGTTTCCCTCCGCATAGCCCAACCGCTCAAGCACCTCCACCAGGGCGGGCGCCTGCGCTCTGGTGACGAGGACATCCAGGTCGCCCATAGGCCGCATGCCCGGCTCCTGGTAGACCGCGAAGGCCAGATGGCCGCCCTTGCGCATGAGCACGGTGATGCCCTGTGCCGCCGCGGCGTCGCTGATCGCCTGGATCTCGTCCAGCATGAGTTCGTTGCTCCGCCGGGTGTCCCGGTAAGCGGAGTAGAGAAGCGACACGACGGCGGCGTCCAAGCCAGCCATCGCCTCCCTGGTCAAGAGGCGCCATCCATGCCATCCCACGAGGGCGGCGACGCGGTGTTGAGCGGCCTGACCGGCGATCCGTCCCCAGTCCAGAACCGGCTCGTCCTGACCGAGGATTTCGCGCAGACGGGCTATCTGCGGGTCTGTTACATGCTGTCTGCTGAGCAGCAGCAACAACTCCGACTCGGCTGATATCGCGGCCATTCGGCTTCCTTTGCGAAGGCGTTAAGGCGTTGGAGAGCGGAGGGCTCAATCGCCCGTCCACTGTGGTCGCCCGATCACTCGGTGCACAGCGCCTGCTCCGGACGGACGGGCGAGCGAAGTGTAGCGGATCTCAGTGGTCCCCGCCTTGGGCGATGCACTGTGCTCAACCTCGTCCCGTTCGGCCATGTGTCGTGGTTCTCGGACATCACCGCGCCGCCATCGGTTTGTCAACAACCGGTCCACGGTGGCGTTGCCACGTACTGTGAAGACTGGCCAGGAAACGGGTTGCTGTCGACAGTTGTCAGTTGAACGCGATCGTCGGCGAGCGGCTGCTCCGCTTCCCCGCGGTCCAGGTTGAAAAAGGTTCAATTGTTCAGCACCGACCGGGCGATGTGCTGGCACAGGCACGCGCCGCGGTACTGGCGGCCGGTTGGTCCGGACGAATCCGTTCGTCCGAAAGAGACCGTGGGCCGTCAGTCGCCGAGGGGGCGGATCTCGACGTTGGTGAAGGCGACTCGGAACGGTGACTCCTCCTCGGTGGTGGCGGGGAAGGTGCCCAGTACGACGCGGCCCTGGGTGAAGGTGGCGTCGTCGACGGTGCCGACGCGTTGGCCGTCGCGGTCGACGGTGATGGTGGTGCTACGGGCGGAAACCCCGATGCGGGTTGTGGTGTCGGGTGGGATCGGGTCGTCGAGGGCCATGGTCCGCAGGACCGTCACGCTCGCGCCGTCGCCGATGCCGTGGGTGGCGAGCTCGACCGAGTCGGCGCAGACGCGCACGAGGTAGCCGGCGGTGCCGGCGAAGCGGAACCACAGCGCCGCGCAGCTACCCGGTGTCTGGAGCCGTACGTCGACGGCGGCGGAGACGTCGGTGTAGGCGCTGGTCGGGCCCGGGCAGCGGTACGGACCGGTGCTGTCGCGGGTGACCACCAGCGCCTGGTCGAATGTGCACGTGGTGCGTTGTGCCTCGTCCTCGCGGACCTGCCACAGCCCGGGCGCGGTCAGCGGGTCGCGCACGACCGGCGGCCCGGGCAGGGCCGAGTTCGTGGCCGGCGGGGTGGGCGGCGAGCTCATAGCGGCCGCGGTGGCCTGCGAGGTCGCCGTGGGTGTCGGGGTCACACCATTCGACCAGTCGCCGTCGAATGGGAGCACGCCGCTGGCGATGCCCGCGACGGTCAGCGACGTGACGAGTACCGCCACCGCCAGCGCCACGTTCGCGACCCTCCCCCAGCGCCGGCCGGTGCGCGCGGGCGGGGCCGGCGGCTGAGGCGCCGGTGGCGCGGGCACGGCCCCCGGAGTGCCGCCGGCCAGGCGGGTGGTGTCGTGGCCGGCGGGGCGGGTGGCGAGGTGTTCCGTGGCCGCCTTGGCCTCGGCCGCAGCGGCGAACAGGGCGGGCTGCCCTGCCAGGGCGGCCTGGACCGCGGGCGGGCGTACCTGGCCGGGGGCGAGCAACATGTCGAGCAGCTCGCGCGACGTGGGGCGGGCGGCCGGGTCCTTGGCCAGGGCGCGTTCGACAAGGTCGCGCAGCGGGGGCACCAGCCCGGCGAGGTCGGGTGGTTGGGTGACGATGCGTGCGGCCACGACCGGTGGGGTGTCCACACCGAACGGTGGGTGGCCGGTGCCGGCGTACGCGAGCACCGCACCCCAGGCAAAGACGTCCGCCGCCGGGCTGATCACTCTGGCGGCGTCGGAGCCGAAGCGCTCGGGTGCCATATATCCCACGGTGCCGAGCATCTGGGCGGTGCGGGTGTGGTGGCTCGTCGCCTCGACCGCGCGCGCGATGCCGAAGTCGATCACCTTCGGGCTGCCGGGTGCGAGCAGGACGTTGCTGGGCTTGAGGTCCCGGTGGATGACGCCGGCGCCGTGGATCGCGGTCAGCGCGGTCGCCACGCCGATCGCGAGCGCGTGCAGGTTGGCCGGGCTGAGCGGGCCGCGCTCGGCCACGACGTCGGCGAGGCTGGGGCCGTCGACGTACTCCACGACGAGGTAGGGCGGGTCGTGGTCGGGGTCGGCGCCGAGCACCTCGGCCGTGCAGAACGGCGGTACCTGCCGCGCCCGCTCGACCTCGCCGCGAAAGCGTCGCCGGAACTCCTCGTGCGCGGCGACGTCGGCCCGGATGACCTTGACGGCGACCGGCCGGCCGGCGTCGCGGGCCAGGTAGACGGTGCCCATGCCGCCCTGGCCGAGCCGCCCCACCAGCTCGTACCGGCCGAGCCGCCGTGGGTCGCCGGGGTGCAGCGCCGCCGACCGCCGCTCTTCCTCGCCGGTCATCCGCTCGTCACCCCGCTCGTCCGGGGCTCCGCTGGCCCTCCACACTGGATGACGATATCGAACCCGCGGGCAGCCGCGAGCTCGGCCGCGTCGCGCCGCACGGCCTCCGCGCCGGATCCCAGTGGTACGACGACCGCAGGCTCGCCGCCGCGGAGCAGCACGTCGGGCTCGACGGCCGCGAGTTGGGCGGCGAGGTCGGCCTCCGGGTCGCGGCTGAACCGGGCGAGCACCGGCGCGCCGAGCCCGCGGGCCCGTACCGACTCGGCGAGGCCGGCCAGCTCCCCCATCGCGGTGGTCATGCCAAGCAGTTCCTCCGACAGGCCGCTGCCCACGTCAAGCGGCCGCGCCGGGTACGGCACGAGCCGGCTCAGCACCACCTCGCCGATGCCGTGTCCCGCGGCGGCGGCACCCCGCTCGGCGAAGTCGGCGGCGAGGTCGACAAGGGCCGGCGCGGGCGCCAGCCCCCCGGGCAGCGAGACGAGCACGCGGTAGCCGGCCGGCGGTGGCTCGGGCCGCTGCACCGCCAGTGCGTCCCGCTCGACCATCCATCGCGGGTAGACGAAGCTGAGCAGCGGGCCGGCCATAACGGTGGTGACCAGCGCCATCACCACCATCATCGAGAACACGCGTTCGTCGATGATCCCCAGCTCCAGCCCGACCGTCAGGATCACGATCTCGGTGAGCCCCCTTGTGTTCATGAGGATGGCGAGCGCGCCGGCCGGGCGGGCGGCCACCTTGTTCAGACGGGCAGCCGCGTACGCGCCGGCGAACTTGCCGCCGATCGCCACGACGAGGATCGCGGCGAGCTCCAGCAGCCCCGTCCCGCCGAACGTGGAGAGGTCGACCCGCAGACCGGAAAGGACGAAGAACGCGGGCAGCAGGAGCAGCACGCTGACCTGTTCGAGCCGTTCGAGGATCTCGACCCGGAGCCTGTCCGCGCCGCTCGGCTCCGCCGCACCGGCGCGTGCCCGGGGCATGACCGCGCCGAAGAGGAACGCACCGAAGATCGCGTGCAGCCCCAGCCACTCGGTGGCGAGGCTGGACAGCAGCAGGCCCACGAGCACCACGGCCAGGATGTCGGGCGTGAGCCGGCCGGCGCGCGCCCGCGCGGCGTCGACGCGGGCCAGCAGCGGCCGCACCACGAGCAGCATCAGCAGCGTGTACGGTACGCAGAGCAGCGGCAGCCACGGGTTGGCGCTGTCCGCGCCGGCGACGGCGACCACGACGGCGAGCAGCGACCACGCGGCGACGTCGTCCACGGCGGCGCTGGCGAGGGCGAGCCCGCCGACCGGCGTGCGTACCATGCCGCGGTCGGTGAGGATGCGGGCCAGCACCGGGAACGCCGTGACCGCCATCGCCGCGCCGATGAAGAGAGCGAACGGCAGCGGGGCGGAGACCTCGTGGCGGCCGGCGAGCCACATGGCGAGGAGCACACCGAGCCCGAGCGGCGCCAAGATCGACCCGATGGAGACCGAGGTGGCGGTACGGCCTCGGCCGCGCAGCGAGGCGTGGTCCAGTTCGTACCCGACGATGAACATGAACAGCACCAGGCCGAGGTTGGCCAGGCCGGACATCGCGGGCCGGACGTCGGCGGGCAGCAGCCAGTCACTGACCGCCGTGCCGAAGAGCGTCGGTCCGATGAGGACACCGGCGACGAGCTCGCCGATCACGGGTGGCTGGCCGACGAGCCGGGCCAACCAGCCGAAGGCCCGGGCCAGCACGATGATCGCCGCGACCGCGAGCAGGAAGTTGATGAGGGCGTGCGCGCTCATGAGACAGCCTCCGCGAACCGCTCGACGCGGTCGGCCAGCGCCGCCGCGGTGGGCCGGTTGGCGGCTGGCGCGAGGCATTCGCGTACCAGGGCCGCCAGTGGCTCCGGCAGCTCCGCGCTCAGCTTGGGCGGCATGGAGACCACACGGCGCAGCACCAGCAGGCCGTCGCCCTCCGGCAGCGTGCCGTAGATGCCGGTGCCGGCCACCACGCGGTGCAGCAGCACGCCCAGCGACCAGACGTCGTGCGGTGGCTGCGGCCGCTCCCCCAGCAGCAGCGCGGGATCGACGTACTCCACCGAGTCGAGCGCTCCCATGCCGGTGATCGTGACGCCCTCGGCGAAGACGTGCGCCAGTCCGAGGTCGGACAGTCGCGCGCTGCCCTCGTGGAGGAGCACGTTGCCGGGCTTGACGTCCCGGTGCACGACGCCGGCGGCGTGTAGGGCGGCGACCGCCCGCGCGGCGTGTGCCACCGCCCGCAGCGCGGCGGGCCGGTCGAGGGGCGCGGCCGGCGCGGCGAGCGAGCCGCCCGGCAGGTACTCGGTCGAGTAGTAAAAGATGCCGTCCTGCTGCCCGGCGTCGTACGGCGCGACGAGGTACGGCGAGCGTACCGCCGCGAACGCGCGCAGCTCGCGGGTAGCTCGGCGGAACGCCACCCCGGTCGACTCGGCGGCCAGCACCTTCACCGCCACCTCGGCGGCCTCGACGGGCAGCCGGGCCGGCCGGCGGGCGAGAAAGTACTGGCCGTGGTTGCCCGAGCCGAGCGGCCGGATGAACTCGTAGTCGGCGATGCCGCGCATCTGCTCCCCTGGGGTGTTCACGGGTTTCGGTGGGACTCGTAGCGCAGCCAGCGCGTCCCGAACACGACCCGGGTGCCGGGCCGGATCTCCGCCGGTACACCCGGCTGGAGCCGCCGGGGGTGCGGGTCGCCGGGCGGTTCGACGACCGTGCCGTTGGCCGATCCCAGGTCGACAGCGCGGACGGTCCAGCCGGCGAGCGCCATCCGCAGGTGCTGCCGCGACACGCCGCTCGCCGGCCCGGCGATGCGCAGCGGCCGCGCCCCGTGCGCCACCGCGGGATCGCGGTGCGGCTCGCGCCCCACCACGTAGTCGGCGTCCAGCCGGAACGTGGCGCCGTCGTCGACAAGCAGCACGCCGAGCGGCGGCCGCGGGCCGAGGACGGTGATGTGCGTACGCTGCGCCATCGAGATGCCGCACATCTGGCAGTACGGCACGGCCGGGTCGTTGAAGTGGCCGTTGGCGCAGTGCACACCCTCGACAAGCAGCCGCGTCAGCTCGTTCCGCGGTGTCACCTCCGTCGGCGCGTCCGCCGCTCCGGGAAGGAGCAGGACCGCCTCGAAGGGCGCGTTGCGGTCGGGTTGCCTCATGTCAGCCGCCCTCCGCGAAAGCGCCAGCGCAGGAACGGCACCCGCATCGGACCGTTCGCGACGAGCCAGACTGCCAGCCACACGGCGGCGAAGTGTATGACGTACGCGGCGAGTGGCGCGGAATCCACTGTGGGCAGCAGGCCGGCGTCGAGCAGCAGCCACAGCAGCAGGCCTTCGGGCACCGCCGTCAGCAGGCCGAAGAGCGACGGCCAGTCCTTCTCCCAGCGGAACTGCATGAGCAGGTGGTACAGCAGCTCCCAGCCGACGCCGAGCACCGCCACGGCGGCGAGCACCGCGAATGTGGTCCGGTAGTCGGCACCCACGAGAGGCGTGACGACCGCGGTGACGGCCGAGCCCACTACCAGGAGGAGGACCAACCGGGTCTGGATCCTTCCGGACAGCACTGGCACCACGTCTCATCCCTCCTGGACCGGCCGGCCGAGCGCCCAGCGCACCCACTGGGTGGTGGAGCGGACCGGCCCGATGCGGCGACCGAAGCCGCGGCGGGCGAGGTCGTCGGCGATCTCCTGGGCACCGATCTGCAGCCCGAGGAACGTGTCCACGCCCGGGAAGTACCCGCCTAGCGTGGCCGCGCCGGTGGCGTACAGGGCGCCGTCGCCGCTAGCCGTCCCCTTGACCTCGAAGTGCCGCTCGACCTCCAACCGGCCCAGCGGGTTGCGGCCGGCGCCGCCGTGCGCGAGCAGGTCGGCGAGGACGCGGTGCTCGGCGATGTCGGCCTCCAGCCCGGTGCAGTCGATGATGTAGTCGGCGCCGATCTTCCGCGTGCCCGCGTCGCCGGTGACCAGGCTGACGAGCGTGCCGTCGGCGGCCGGCTCGACCCGTTCCACGAGGCCCTGGCTCGCCTCGTACCACCCGCCCTCGCGGCCGGCGCGCATCTGCTGCTGCCAGCGGCGGCGCTTAGGCGTGTTGGTGCCGCCCATCCGCTTGTACTCGGTCACCCGCTCGGCGCCGTCGAGCCGCCGCATCTTCGCCTTCAGCTGCCCGCCCCACACCGACTTCGGATAGTTGAATCCCTGGTACGCCCAGCCGTCGCCGCCCTTGCGCCGTGACCACAGGTGCGGCCCGTGACTGCCGGTGACGAACGTGCGGAAGATGTGCACGATCTTCGTCTGTAGCCCGTACCGCTCGCGGTCGTCCATCAACCGCTGCAGCACCCGGGACGCGACGATGCCGCCGCCACGCACCATCACGGTGCCCGGCCTGGTACGCAGCGCCTCGTACACGTGCTCATGCGACTCGTACGCGTTGACCACGCGCGTGAAGTCACCGTACTTCTCCCGGAACTCTTGCAGGTCGGGCAGGAACCGCAGTCCGGGGTACCCGACCGCCAGGTGCACGAAGCGCGACCGGTAGGCGACCCGCTTGGTCGGGCCGGTGCCGCCCGGTGGCGTGAGCACCGTGAAGTAGCCGCCGCCCGCCCGCCGCCGCACCATCCGCACGACGCCTTTCACGAGCATCGTCGGGTACCCGATACGCGCGGACTCGCGGGCCATGCTCTTGAACACGTCGCCCACGCGCGGCGTCCAGTAGTCCGCGAAGATCGGCTCACCGAGCACGTGCACCAGCGGCCGGAGGGTCCGCTCCCGCCACGCCTCGCTCAGCGCGTACGACGGGAAGCCCCAGATGTTGTCCGGCCGCGAGGACGAGTCGGACCGGATGCGCTCCGGCCCGGGAATCTGCGAAACGCGGGTCAGGTACTCGTATGTCTGCCACGGAGAGCCGATATTGGACAGCACGCAGATGTCTGCGGTCGGCACCCCCGCGATGCGCAGGTAGTCGACCAGTACGAACGAGCCGATGCCGCCGCCCACCGTGACCAGCGGCACGTCGTACACCGGGATGCCGGCCTCCGCGACGAGGCCATCTGGCCAGATTGCGTTGTCCAGCAGGGCCTGCGTGAGATCGCCTCGATCTCGTAGCTCTCGTTCCGGCATACCCCGTCTCCGTCCGCCGTGCCCACATCGATATCGCCTGACATCGCAGGCGCCGCCAGTCTCGCCCACGCGAAGTCAAGGCGATGTGAGGTCTCGTCGCCGCGAAAATCCGCTTTCAGACAGCGACGGGCGTGGGTTGGGATTGTGAACAGCGGACGGATGAGGCCGGTGGGAGCAGCGGTCCGGACCACAACAGACGTCGCGGGAGCTCGGAGTTTCTATCTTCGGGGTCGGCTCGCTGTACCGCTCGGAAAGTCGGTCAGAGCTACGCCACCTGGGAGTATTCGTTGATCAACCCGTTGCGGAAGCCGAGTTCAGTGCGTCACCCATCCATGATCATGCCGATGGGGGCCGTTCGGGTGGTCGATCGTCGCCGGCTTGGGGCTCTTCCAGCCTCCGGGCGATCTGTTCGATGGCGACGAGGTCTTCCGGGGCGAGCCGGTCGACAAAGTGGCGTCGTACCGACTCGACATGGGCCGGTGCCGCGTTGTCGAGTACGTCCAGACCTTGCGCGGTGAGTACGAGAAAGCAGCCTCTGCCGTCGGTCGGGTCGGGCGTGCGCCTCAGGAGACCACGCGCTTCCATCCGAGTGGCGTGCCGGGACAGCCGACTGCGTGACCAGCCCATCTTGTCGGCCTGTTCCCCCAGGGTGCTGGTGTGGCCGGGCCGCTCCGACAGCGTGCTCAGTACCTCGTAGTCGGACTCGGAGAGTCCGATCGCGGCCAGATCGCGCGCGGTGCCGGTCTGGACGGTGACCATCACACGCAGAAACGCGCGCCACGCCCGCTCCTCGTCGGGGCTCAACCAGCGCACGGTGCTGGCCGGCCGTTTCGTTGACATGTAATCAATCTAGCATCTAAGCTTCGTTTCCATGTCAACGAAACCGATCCGTGTCCTGGCGCTCATGTGCAGCACCCGCCCCGGCGCCCTCGGCCCCGTGGTCGGACAGTGGCTGATCGAGACGATCACCCCTCGTGCGGCGGAACTCGGCGTAGAGCTCGTACCGCTGGCCCTCGGCGACCTGGACTTGCCGTTCCTGGACGAAGAGGAACATCCGTCGTCGGGTGTCTACCAGCATGAGCACACACGTCGGTGGAGCGCGATCGTCGACGCCGCGGACGGGTTCATCGCGGTCACGCCGGAGTACAACTACGGGATGCCAGCGACCCTGAAGAACGCGCTGGATTACCTCAGCGGCGAATGGGCGTGGAAGCCGATCGGCTTCGTCAGCTACGGCAACACGTCGGCGGGCACCCGGTCGGTCCAGCACGCCAAGCAGGTGGTGACTACGCTGCGCCTGGTCCCGTTGGGCGCCACGGTCGCGCTCCGCATCGGCGACGCAACGGAGAATGGGCGACTGCGGCCCGACGCCACCCGCGACACGGCGGCCGTCGGCCTGTTGGACGAACTGGTCCGGGTCGCCCAAGCCTTACGGCCGATGCGCGAACGTGCACAATCCGGGACGCTCTCCGGCCCGCTGCCAGGGTCCTACGCGAGACGGCTGACCCCCGACGACGCGCCCGAGGTCACCGTACTGCAGCTGTGCTGCTGGGTTGACGAGGCCGTCGTCAACGACACCACGGCCATACCGGCCCTGCATGAGTCGCCGGAGGAGGTACGCGAATGGCTGGCGACCTGGCACACCACGGGCATCTGGCTGGACGGCCGGCTACTGGGCATGGTGCGGACCCGTCGCCTCGACACCGACTGGCACATCGGTCGGCTCGCCGTCGTGCCTGACCTGCGCAGCCAAGGGCTGGGCCGGTGGCTGCTGCGCACCGCCGAAGCCGCAGCAGAACCGGATTGCCGTCGCATCCTGCTGTTCACCGGCGCCAAGAGCATGCGGAACATCGACCTTTACCGCAGCGAGGGGTACCAATCGATGCCGCTCGCCGGCCCCGACGGAACCACCTGCCTCGCCAAGGACGTATCCCGGTAGCCAGCGCCGAACGCTGCCGGCCCAATCGAATCCGCACCGATCTGGTACGTGCTCATGCAGCGGGACGTACTCCCTGCTGCCCGGCCCTCGTCTGGCTCGTGCGGCCGTACCGCCAGCGGTGACCGGTCTTGCGATTGATCCCGACCAGCCGGCACGCCTCACTCGTACTCACACCCCACGCCACAAGATCCAAATATGCCTGGCGCTCCGCGCGAGGCTTCTTCCGTCCCTGCGGCTGGCGGTCCCCACGGACCTCGAACACTGCAACCCCTGATCAGGTCAGGCGTTGCAACGACCCCTAGAACCCGAGCAGAGGGCGACAAGAGGGGGCCGACCGGGTTCCGGAAAGAGGCCAACCCCTTCAGCAACATCGGTCCCGCTTTCTTGGGCCTCGAACTGCCGCGGATTAGGCCATGGTCAAAACACCCGCCGGACCGGGCCTCGCCCCGGCCACCCACGCACCGCACACGGCGACGCTGTGCCATTCGTTGGGAGCCCGGCGACGCGGTGATGTGACCTAGGCCACTTCCCAGCCTCTCGTCCGGTCACCGCCCAGCCGTCCGTGGCGGTCCCGAACCGGCCGGACCTGCGGACTCTCGCAGATCCGGGCCTTCTTTCGGGCCACACTCGACCCCCGGTACGCCCACCGCGCCGGCCGGCGGACCCCGCCGTGTCGGTCACTACTGTTAGCGTCCCCTACGTCGTCGATCGCGGGCGATATCTCCTGAAATTTAGCTGATTTTCCGCTACGGAGGGTATTCCTGATGGGCTGGCTACCGGTGGGAGACTCACACGAGATCTCCCTCGTGGACGGAAAGGTGACGGCTCGGTCCACCGGCCTGCGGGCTACCGGCCGCCCACTGAAGACCCTGCCGAAGGTGTTGCGCGACAACCCCGAGGTGGACCGGCTACGCCAGCTCGCCCAGTGGCTGGACCGGCACACCGCCGAATGCCTGGCCCGGATCGACGCCTGGGTGGTGTCCTCGCTGCCGGTGCCGACCGGGCTGCTGGCCCGGGTCTGGCCGGACCCGAGCTGGCAGGACGCGCTGCGCGACCTCGTGGTGCTCGGCGACGATCCGGCCGAGCCGGGCTTCCTGCGAGACGTCACCGACACCGGTGACCTGCGCATGGTCAACCTCGACGGGGAAACCGTCCGGCTCTCGCCGGCCAGCGCCACGCTGCCCCACCCGGTACGCCTGACCGACCTGACCGAGCTGCGCGAGTTCGCCGACGAACTCGACATCACCCAGCGGATCGAGCAACTGCACCGGGGCACCTGGAGCAAACCGACCGATCTGAAGGACCGCGACACCACGATCACCGACTTCCGTGGTACCGCGGTCCCCAACCGGCTGGCCGCCCGGGCCGCCACGCTCGGCTTCCGGGTCTCCGGCTCGCAGGTCACCTGCCGGGTCTGGGAGGCCGGCCGCACGGTCGAGGCCGCCATGTGGTTCGACGAGGACTACTGGGATTCCGAAGCGACCCTAGGCACCCTCTCCTGGTCGCTGGTGGACGGACCGACACTGCGGTTGACCGAAGTCGGGCCGGTGGCGTGGTCGGAAGGAATGCGGATGGCGACGGCCCTGTCCGGCGCCGCGACGAAGACGGAGAAAGCGGCGTGACCGGGATGACGACCAGGTCGGGCGAGCAGACGGCGGAGAGCCTGCTGGCCGCCGGCGCGGTACTGCCGACCGACACCGCCGGGGCCGGCGATCGGGCGGTACCGCTCACCGCCCGTACCTACCGGCACCCGGCCCTCGGCGACCGGCTGGTGGTCCGCGTGGTCGACGCCGTACTCGGGGAGGGCGAGGACCTCGCCGTCGGGTTCCTGGGCCTGGCAACGGCGGCCGAGCCTGCCGTCGTCGGGCTGGGTCCGCGCCGATCGCTGGCGTTTCCGGAGTGGGTGCTGGTACACCACCCGGCGGACGGCCGGCACGCGTTGGCGGTGGTGCCGGAGTTGCAGAAGCTGGCCAAACAGGCACGGTCGCGGCCGAAGGCCGCCCTGGACGGGCACCAGGCCATCGCCGACCGATTCGCCCGTACGCTGCCGCACTTCCTGCCGGCCTTCTTCGAGCAGGCGGCGCGGCTGTTCCTCGCCGCCGGACAGGACGCCTACGCGACGCAGTTGTTGAACAAGGCGCGCAAGGCGGAGGCGCAGCACGGCCTACCCGTCGACCTGGACCGGCTGGACGAGGTCTACCTGGAGTTCGCGTCGGCCAAGGTGGTCTCCGCGACCGGCTTGGCCGGGTACGCGAAGGAACTCTCCGCCCAGTTGCCGGCCGACGAGGCGCTGGACCGGTTCTGCCGGCTGGCGCTGCGGGCCGCGGCCGCCGGCGTGGTCCCGTCCGCGCAGTCGGCCAACGCGGTGAAGCGGCTGGTCCGGGCCGCCGGTAAGGCCGGCGCCGATCGTGAGGCGGCCTACCTGACCGAGGTACTCCGGCTGCCGGTGGCCGCCCAGGCGCCGGCCGGCTGGTGGAAGGCACACCTGCCGGCGGTGAAGGCGCTGGCCGACCGCGACCCCGCGATCCGGGGCAGCCTGCTCGACCTGATGCCCACCGACCGGGACAACCTGACCAGCTGGCTGGCCCTGTTGTCCGACACCGGTGCGCTCGCCGGACTCACCGACCCGGAGGTGCCGGACACGGCCCGGCCGCAGGACGGCTCCGTCGGCTGGCTGCGCCGCTTCGTGAGCCGAGCCGGCTCCGGCCACTACCGCCGCCGAGTGCCGGAGATGTACCCGCTCGTCGAGCGGATGGCCGACCGACTCCGCGCCGAACTGACCGACAACGGCGAGACCCTCGCCGCCGACGGCGACCTGGACCTAGCCGACCTGCTGCTCCTCCTCGACGTGCCGGTGGCTCCGCCGAAGGACGACTCCGTGGACCTGGCGCAGTGGGTCAAGACCGAGGGAGAGCGGGAACTGCTGGCCGTGGCCGGCGACGACCGCTTCGTCGGGGCTCTGCGCCGGAGCCTCGACCAGCTCGACGGCCAGCCACACGCCCTGCGCCGGGTGGCCGAGACGGCCGGCATCCGGCCGATGCTGACCGACTGGCTGCGGGCCCGGATCCGCCACCGGTTCAGCACCGGTCTGCCGTACCTGCCGGAGTCGGTGGACTGGCTGGGCAGGCTCCCGGTCGAGGCGGTGCGCCTGGTCGCCGACGACCTCCCCCAGCCCGGTGAACCCGGTGCGGGCGGCGACCCCGGGCAGGCCGTCCGGGTCGACCTCGCCGAGCACGTCGCCCGGAGCCTGCGTGGCGGAATCATCGACGAGTTGGGCTGGCCGGAGTGGGAGCTGGCCTGGCAGGAGGTGACCGGCGGCGACCACCGGGTCGAGTGGACCTGGCAGGAAGCCTGGCCGTACGTGATCCTGGCCGGGCCGACCACCGTACGCGTGCTCGGCGCGGAGGGCATCGTGCTCCGCCACGACCTGCGCATCCCGGCCGGCGACATGTGGGGCAAGCCCGACTACCACTACGTCGACGGCCAGCTCCTGGTCTACTGGCGCTCCAGGTCGCTCGGCTACGACCCGCGCGGCTACTGGCACTCCTCGCCCGACGAGCCACAGCCCATCCAGGACGGCCAGCGGCGCGGGCACGAGATCACCCTGCCGCTGCCCGGTGGCGGACGGACCACCGGCGACGGCGTGCTGCACGTCGGCGACACCGTGGTCCCGTCGCAGCGGCCGGTCATCACCGACGGCATTTCGCACTGGGTCCAAGACCACAGCGTGGACGACGGCGGCTACGGCTGGCGCGAGTACGACCCGGTCGGCAACACCCACGGCCGGCGCAGCCTGCCCCGGTTCCTGGCCGACCTCCCGGTCGACGGTAGCCAACTCCGGAAGTCGGACAGCTGGCTGCGGCCGGCCCTGTCCGACCGGGCCACCCCGGCTGCCGTCCCGGTGGACGGTCTACTCGGCTGGCGGGTCGTCACCCTGCCGGACGGCTCGGTACGCGGCGAGGACCTGGCCGGTCGTACCGTCACCGTGGCCCCGGGCCAGGAGCCGATCGCGGCGCTGGTGCTGCCCGGCGACGACCGACCGCGGGCCGTCCTCAAGGGTTTCGTCCTGGTCGACCCGGACGGGGTGGTGTCGGCCGCCGCCGGGCCGCCGTCCAGCCGGTCCTACAGCGCCGGCACGATTCCGCTGCCGGGGCATTCGTTCCTCGGCAACATGCTGCCTCGGGACCCGGCCGGCTCCGCCGCCCTGCGCCGGATGGACCGGGACACCGCCGCCGCGCTGCTCAAGGTCGCGCTCGACGAACGCCGCGCTGCCCTCGCCGAAGCGGCTGCGCGAGCCGCGGCCCAGGCCGCGACCCGCGCCGGGTCGACCAGAGCCCCGCACGCCACCACCGGCCTCCGCACCGCCGTCCCGGCGTCCGGGGTCGGCGCATCGGTCGGCGGCTCCGGCGCACCGGTCGGCGGCTCCGGACCAGCCACCGACGAGGACGACAAGGACGCGCTGGTCGAGCTGGTCCGCTCGACGTTGCCGGCGGTCGGCCACGACGCGATGCTGGCCGGGGTGGTCGGAATGCTGCGGCTCGCCGCCCGGGTGTGCACCGACCTGGAAGCGGTGACCGAGAAGCTCAACACCTCGTTGTCCGCCCCGAAGGCGGTGCCGCCGGTGGCCACCGCGACCGGCCCCACCGACGAGCAGCTCGCGACGGTGCTGGACGGTCTCCGTGGCTCGGTCTACGGGGCGAGCGGCTCGACCCACGTCTTCACCCAGTTCCATGCGCTGGCCACCCAGCGGGCCGCCACCACCGGAAGCGAACCCGCCGTACGGCTGCACCTCGACGGACCGTCGCTGCCGAGCGCTCTGGACTGGTCGCCGCTGCTCGACGGTGTCGCGGCAGTCGCCTACCGGGCCGTCGCGGCGGTCACCCCGGACGAACACCGGGAGACGCTGCGTGCCCTGCTCACCGAGCTCGACCGGCTCGACCTGAGCGGGGCGGCCGAACCGTCCCGGTGGCGCCGGTTCACGCTGCACCTGCTGGACGAGGACCTGACCATGCCCGACGGGACGCGCCGGTACCCCGGGCCGGGCCTCCTGCCGGTGTCCGACGGGGCGTTCATCGCCGTCCTCACCTCCGGCGGCACGTCCACCGGCTACACCCTCGGCGCGCTGTACCACGATCCGGCCGGTGTCTTCGCCGTGCCCGAGCCGTACACGGTGCAGTCCTCGGCGTCGGTCGGTGACGGCCGGCCGGCCGGCTGGCTGGACGGTTTCCTGACCGAGTGGACCGCGCGTGGGCCGCTACCCTGGCGGCCGGAAGCGGCCGAGTCGTTCGCCGAGCTGACCGGCGTCACCCCGACCGCCGCGAAGCTGGTGCTGGCCGGCCTGCCGTACGCGGACTCGGCGAACACCGTGCCGGTCGAGCTGCGCAAGGCGCTCGGGGTCAAGCAGGTCGGCGAGGTAAAGCTGGCCTTCGGCATGCTGAACGAGGCCGGGCCGGAGCTGCGGCGTGCCGTGGTCTCGGCGCTGCTGCCGGACGACCCGGCCCGGTTGTGGACCGACGGCCCGGACGTGGCCGCCGCGGCGGCGGTCTGGAACACCGCCCTGGGGCGCCGGGTGGTGGTGCCCGAACAGCTACTCGCCGAGGCGGTCCGCGCGGTCCGGTCCGGCTGGGGACCCGCGAAGGCGTTGCCGGCGCTGCTCGACCCGGCCCGCTCGGCCGAGCTGAGCACCGACCTGGTCTTCCGGATCAAGGGCGACCGGGCCCGGCAGGTCGACGGCCGGGCAGTGGGCTTCACCGGTGAGGTGCTGCGCTCCACGGTCTCGCTGGCCGCCTGGGTCGCCCACCACACGCCGGCCGGCGACCCGTGCCGGGCCGCGCTGCCGGCCGCGCTGGCCGCGATCCGGGACCGGCTGGCCAACCGCGAACTGCTGCTCGACCTTGACCAGTACGTCAGGCTGTCCGGGTTCCGGCAGGTGGCGGGCACCCCGTCGGAGACCGGCCCCGGCTGGGAACGGTACGGCGCCATCGTCCTGGCCACCTACGACGACCAGCCGTCCCCGGCGTTGCGGCCGGACCTGCTCGACGCCGACGGGACGGACCCGTACCTGCCCGCGTTGCGCGGGGACGCGGCCAAGCCGTACCCGACGGAGGTGGCGCTGCGGCTGGTCCGCGACCCGCGGTTCGCGGCGCTGCTCGGCGACCCGGGTGAGCCGGTCGGCGGCGCGCGGGCGGAGGCCGGGACGTGGTGGCCGCAGGATCCGACCCGGTCGGTGCCCGACCTGGTGGCCGAGGTGGCCACGGAACACGGCCTCGGCGTCGACGCGGCGGCGGTGTACCTGATGCTGCTGGCCATGCCAGACCCCACCGACCGCAACACGGCGAAGTGGACCGGTTGGAAGCCGGCACGGTTGAAGGCGGCTCGCGCCGAGCTGGCCGGCACCGACCTGGTCGTCGCGGCCACCCGGTCCCGGGCCGGCCGGTCGCTGTTCCTGCCCGGTCGATGGCTGGAGCGTGGCAGCGGGCAGGCGCCGATCGAGGGCTGGAAGGTCGCCCTGTTCGACCTCGCACCCGACGGTACGGCCGGGCTCGGCGTGACCGTGCCGCTCGAACCGGCCGCCGAACTCTACCGACGGGCCTGGCAACGCATCCGCGACGGCGAGCGCCCCCGCTTCGACAGCCTGCCCACCGGCCGCACCCGCCGCTGACGTCAACCCCGCAGGCGGTACATCCGCGACGACCGACCCGGCCGTTGCGGCGCCGTCCCTGTCCCGCACGTCCCATCCGAACCACAGAGAGATCGAGGAATCCCGTGACCGTGACGGAACACGTCCGCCCCACCGCGGTGCCGGAGACCGCTTCCCAGGTCCTTTCCGCCGAACAGCGGTACGCCGACGAACTCGCCTTCCTGGCCGCGTACGACGGCGGAGCCCGGCCACCGGGCTGGGCGCTGACCCCGCGCGCCGTGGTCACCTTCGTCCAGGGCAGCGACGGCGAGGCGTTGAAGTTGCCCGCCGACCGGCGTACCGGTCCGGACGGCACCGAGCTGCCGGCCAGCATGACCATCCTGCCGAAGTTCGTCGGTGAACGGAGCCTGGTCGAGCGGTGTGTGATCACCCTCGCCGGTGAGCGAGGGCTGCTGCTGGTGGGCGAGCCCGGTACCGCCAAGTCGATGCTCTCCGAGCTGCTGGCCGCGGCGGTCTGCGGCACCAGCGCGCTGACCGTGCAGGGCACCGCCGGCACCACCGAGGACGCCTTCCGGTACGGCTGGAACTACGCCCTGCTGCTCGCCCAGGGCCCGACCCCGCAGGCGCTGGTCGACTCGCCCGTGCTGACCGCGATGCGCACCGGCCGGGTGGTCCGGATCGAGGAGGTGACCCGCTGCCTGCCCGAGGTCCAGGACGCGCTGGTGTCCATCCTGTCCGACCGGCGGATGAACGTACCGGAGCTGGTCGGCACCGGGGACGGCCTGATCCGCGCGATGCCCGGGTTCACCGTGATCGCCACCGCGAACCTGCGGGACCGGGGCGTGTCGGAGATGTCCTCGGCACTCAAGCGCCGGTTCAACTTCGAGACCATCCACCCGATCTCCGACGCGGAGACCGAGACCGACCTGGTCCGCCGGCAGGCCACCGCCGCTGTGCAGCGCGCCGGTGCGGCGTACACGGTGGACGACGCGGTGCTGGACGCGCTGGTCACCGTGTTCCGCGACCTGCGTTCCGGCCGGTCGGGCGAGAACTGGGACGTGGAGCGGCCCGGCACGGTGATGTCGACCGCCGAGGCCGTGCAGGTGGCGGTGTCGCTCGGACTGGCCGCCGCGTACCTGCCCGCCGGGGACGCGCTCGACCTGGTCCCGGGGCACCTGCTCGGCGTGGTCCGCAAGGACGACGAGAACGACCACGCCCGGCTGCTCGGCTACTGGGACGGCCCGGTGCGCCGCCGCGCCGAGGACGGCTCGGCGATGTGGCGCCGGCTCTGGGACCTGCGGGAGAGCCTGCGGTGACGACCCTCTCCAGTTCGTCCATCGGTGCGGCTGCCCCGGCCGCCGCGCCCCGGACCGTCGATCCGACGCCGGCCGACCCGCGAGC
Source organism: Plantactinospora sp. ZYX-F-223 (assembly GCF_039649625.1). Taxonomy (NCBI): domain Bacteria; kingdom Bacillati; phylum Actinomycetota; class Actinomycetes; order Micromonosporales; family Micromonosporaceae; genus Plantactinospora; species Plantactinospora sp. ZYX-F-223. The sequence continues at coordinate 199,754 of NZ_JBDJAV010000011.1, forward strand.
CGTGGTCGACACGCTCGCCGATTCGGTCCGGCCGTACCTGATCGGGGTGCGGCACCACAGCCCGGCCCTCGCGGCGATGGTCCCGGCCCTGCTGGACGCCGCCGGGGCGGAGGTGGTCTGCATCGAACTGCCGGCCGACTTCCAGCGCTGGCTGCCGTATCTGTCCGACCCCGCCGCCCGGGCCCCGCTGGCCCTGGTCGGCAGCCACGGCACGGACGGGCCGATGGGCTTCTACCCGTTCGCCGACTTCTCGCCGGAACTGGCCGCGATCCGCTGGGCCCGGCAGCGCGGCGTCGAGGTGGTCTGCTGCGACCTGCCGCTGACCGACCCCGGCTGGACCGCGGACGCCACCGCCCCGGCCATCGACACCGACACCGACACCGAACCGACCACCGGGTCCGAGTCGGCCGCGAGTTCCGAGCCGACCACCGGGTCGGAATCGACCGTCGGGTCCGAGCCGGCTGCCGGTGGCGATCCCGCCCCGGGCGCCGGTACGCCGGTCTCCGGTCCGCGCCGGTCCGGCTACGCCGCCGCGCTGGGCGCCAGCAGCACCGGCCGGGACGGCGACGACCTGTGGGACCGGGTGGTCGAGGTGCGTGCCCCGGGCTGCCCGCCCGAGGCGGTCCGCCGGGCGGCCCTCGGCGTCGGCTGGGCGATGCGCACCGACAGCGCCAGCGGCGACGGCGTACCGGCCCGGGACCTGGCGCGCGAGCGGCACATGCGTCGGGTGCTGGCCGAGGCCGGCTCGACCGGTCGGCGGGTCGCCGCCGTCGTCGGCGCCTTCCACGCCCCGGCGCTGCTCGCTGCCGCGTCGACCGGCGTCGGCGCCGACGGCCGCCCGACGCGGGCCGCCGGCACGGTCGGCGGCATCACGCCGGAGTACACCGTGGATGACGGCGGGGATCGGACGCCCGGCCCGGTCGGCGGCGATCCGGTGGCCGCCGCCGCGCCCACCCGGACCGGCGCCGCCCCGTCCGCTCCGGTCCGGTCCGTGACGAGCCAGCCCCGGCCGGCCACCACCGACGGCGGCGACGGTACCGCGATCACCTCGTTGGTGCCGTACGCGTTCGACCTGCTCGACTCCCGTTCCGGCTACCCGGCCGGGATCCGCGACCCGCGCTGGCAGCAGTCCGTCTTCAGCGCCGGCGGCGACCCGGAACGGATCCGGGCCGCCGCCGCCCGGGCGGTCACCGACCTGTGCCGGGAACTCCGCTCGGCCGGCCACCCCGCCGGAACCGGCGAGGCCGCCGAGACGGTACGGCTGGCCGACGACCTGGCCCGGCTGCGGAACCTGCCCGCCCCCGGCCGTGGCGAGGTGCTCGAGGCGGTGACCACCGTGCTCGGCCAGGGTGAACTGCTCGGCCGCGGCCGAGCGCTGGCCACCGCGCTGGAGACCGTGCTGGTCGGTGCCGAGCGGGGCCGCATCGCCCCCGGTACGCCCCGGTCCGGGCTCGGCCCCGCGGTCGAGGCGGAACTCAGCGCGCTGCGGCTGCCCGACCCGGACAACCCGAAGTCCCGCGAGTTCCGGCTGGACCCGCTGCGCACCGAGCTGGACGGGCGGCGGGAGATCCTGCTGCAACGCCTCCAGCTCTGCGGCGTCGGCTACGGCGAGCCGATCGCGGTCTCCGGCACCGGCGACGGTGCGGCCCTGACCACCCGCTGGCAGCTCGCCTGGACGCCGTCCGTGGCGGCCCGGCTGGACCTGGTCGGCGTACGCGGGGTGACCGCTGCGCTGGCCGCGGCCGGTACCCTGCGGGAACGGTTCCGCCGGGAGGCCGCCGACGGTGGCCCCACCGCCGCGCAACTGCTCACCGGGCTGCGCGACGCCGCCCGGTGCGACCTGCCCGAGATGGTCACCGACCGGCTCGAACTGGCCGCCACGGTGCTGCCGGACACCGGCACCCTGCCCGAGTTGCTGGCCGCACTGGACCTGCTGGAGGCGCTGCGCCGGGAACACCTGCCCGGCACCACCTCCGCCGGCCGGGCCCGGGCGGCCGAGCTGGCCGTCGTACTGCTGGACGCCGCGGTACGCGGGCTGCCCGGCGTGGCCGGCAGCGATGTTCCGGCCGATGCCGCCGCACTGGTCGACCTGGCGGTGCGGGCCGGCGAGGATCGGATCGGGCTGCGCCTGGACGAGGCGCTCGATCAGCTGGCCCGGACCGGTTCGTCGCTGATCCAGGGCGCCGCCCTGGCCGCCCGGGTGCTGCTCGACCTGACCGATCTGGAGACCTTGGGCACCCGGGTGGCCGGTTGGGTCGATACGGCGACCGGACCGGATACCCGACGACACCTGCGCGGGCTGCTCGGTGGGCTGCTCACCGCGGCGCACCCGCTGCTGCAGTCCGCCCCGGCCGCGCTGGACCCGTTGCTGGAGCGGATCGAGCGGCTCACCGACACCGAGTTCCTGGACCGGCTGCCGGCGCTGCGTGGCGGGTTCGACGTGCTCACCCCGGCGGCCCGGGACCGACTGCTGCACACCGTCTCCGATCGGCTGGCCGACCGGCTCGACCTGACCCTGCCCGCCTCGCCCGAACTGCTCGCCCGCTGGGCCGCCGCCGACGGGGCTGGCCGGGCCGCTCTGGTCGCCCGCAACATCCCGATCCCGGGCACGCCCACCGACTCCGCCGACGCGCCGGCCGGCTCCGCAGATACGCCGACCGGCACCGACGCCCCCGATGCGCCGTCCGGCATCGACGCCCTCGATACGCCGACCGGCACCGACGCCCTCGATACGCCGACCGGCACCGAGGCCCCGGCCGGCACCGACGCCGAACCTGGCTCGGACGACGCGTCGGCCGCCCAGCTCACCCCCACCCACCGCTGGCGACTGCTGCTCGGCCGTCAGTCCGACCGGTTGCCGACCGACGCCCGCCGCTACGCGCGCGCCCTCGACGAGCTGTACGGGGCGGGCCAGGGCGAGGGCGTCATCGACCTCGGCCAGGCGGCCGGCGGTGGCCAGGAAGCCTCCTTCCCGACCGCGCGCGAGTGGGCCGACGAACTCGAGGCACTGTTCGGCACCTCGGTACGTGAGGAGGTGATCGCCCGGGCAGCCGAGAACGGTCGTACCGACGTGCTCACCGAACTCGACCCGGCCGCGGTACGCCCCTCGATGGAGCTGCTGACCTCGGTGCTGTCGCTGGCCGGTGGCCTGCCCGAGGGGCACCTGGCCAAGCTACGGCCACTGGTCCGGCGGCTCGTCGACGAGCTGACCAAGCAGTTGGCCACCCAGCTGCGCCCGGCGTTGACCGGGCTGACCAACCCGCGCCCGTCCCGCCGTCCCGGCGGCCGGATCAACCTCGCCCGGACGCTGCGGGCGAACCTGGCGCACACCCAGCGGCTCGGCGACGGCCGGACGGTGGTGGTGCCGGAACGCCCGGTCTTCAACACCCGGGTCCGCAAGGAGGCCGACTGGCGGCTGGTGCTGGTGGTCGACGTGTCCGGCTCGATGGAGGCGTCCGTGGTGTGGTCGGCGTTGACCGCCGCCGTACTGGCCGGGGTGCCCACGCTCTCCACCCACTTCCTCGCCTTCTCCACCATGGTGGCCGACCTGACCGACCGGGTCGACGACCCGCTGTCACTGCTGCTGGAGGTACGCGTCGGCGGCGGTACGCACATCGCCGCCGGACTGGCCGCCGCCCGCGCACTGGTGACCGTACCGAGCCGCACCATCGTCGCGGTGGTCAGCGACTTCGAGGAGGGGTACCCGCTGGCCGGGCTGCTTGGCGAGGTGCGCACGTTGGCCAGTTCCGGCGTACACCTGCTCGGCTGTGCCGCGCTGAACGACAGCGGAGTGCCCTGCTATTCGGTACCGGTCGCCCAGCAGCTCGTCGCGGCCGGGATGCCGGTCGCCGCTCTCAGCCCGCTCGAACTCGCCCGCTGGGTGGGCGACCGCGTACGCGGAGGATCACGTTGACGCCACGCACGCCCACCACCACAGACGCCGACCGGCTGCCGCCGGTGCTGCCGAGGGTCGCCGCCGCGGCGGTGGCGGCCCTGCCACCCCGGCTGCACAAGCGGCTGGACGCCACCATCGAACGGCTGGCCGGGGTACCGGCCGACCGGATCGACCGCGGCGTGTCGGTCTACTGCGGCCCCGAGGCCCTGGTCACGCTGACGCCCGGACCGACCGGCGTGGTCACCGACCCGGAGCAGGCACGGTGTAGCTGCCTGTTGGCGCCCCGCTGCCTGCACCGGACCGCCATCCTGGTCGCTGCTCCGGTCGCCGACCCGGCCGCCCACCCCGACCCGGCGTCCCACCCCGCCGCATCGTCCACGCCGGGCGGCACCGGCGCGCCCACCGGGCGTAGGGGCCGGTCCGGGCGTACCGGGAAATCGGCTGGCCCGGACCGGGCGCCCGCCGGCCGGAGCACGGCGCCGACGAAGGCGCAACGGGCCGCCGCCACCGCGCTGTGGCGGGCCGCCGCCGCGGTGCTCGCGGCCGGCGCGCCGGCCGTCGGCGCGGTTCCCCAGGCCGAACTGCTGCGCGCCGCGCACAGTGCCCGGCTGGCCGGACTACCCAGAGCCGAGAGCGCCACGCTACGGGCGGTACGCGGCCTGCGCGCCCACCGGGAACGACAGGCCGGTCACCGGCTGGCCGAGCTGGTCGACGTGCTGCACGACCTGCTGTACGTGGCCGGCCGGCTCGCCGCCGGCGACCCCGATCCAGCGCTGGTCGGCATCCTCCGCCGGACCTACCAGCCGGACGGCACACTGGAGGTGTACGGCGTCTGCCGGGAGCCGGTGATCAGCACGACCGGGTACGCCGGAGTGGTCACCCACCTGATCGCGGCCGACGGGCGCCAACTCTCCTTCAACGACGTGAAACCGGGCGGCCCGGACCGGGCACGGGACTGCGCCCGGGCAGTCACCGAGATGGGCGCGGTCGCGGTCAACCACGCGGTGCTGGCCCGCGGCGGTCTGCGGATCACCGGCACCACCGTCTCGCCCGACGGCCGGCTCGGCGCCGGCAAGGGGGTCCGGGCCACCCCGCTCGGCGGGACCGACTGGTCCGTCGGACCGCTGGCGGAGCTGTTCGCCCGCCCGCTCGCCGAGGTGGTGACCGCCCAACTCGCCGCCGACGACCCGGAGGATCCGGCCCGGGCCGGAACGGCACTGGTCGGCTGTGACCTGATGGTGGTCGGTGCCGCCGGTGACCAGGTGCTGGCCCGCGAACTGGCCCCCGGCACCGAGGCCGGGCCGGACCGTACGCCGGTGCCGGACGGGCCGGTGATCCGGTTGGTGCCGGTCAACCCCCACCCGGTACTCGCCCACGTGGCCAACCTGCGACGGCTCGCCTCCTGGCCAGGTCTGCGGATCCGGGTGGTCGGCCGGCTGGACCCGGCCCGGCCCAGCACGTTGCACCCGCTCGCGGTCGGCCCGGTGCCCGGTGCTGTCGTCACGTTGCGGTTGCCGCCGGACTGGCACGGCCGGGCCGACCTCGGCTACGACCAGCTCCAGGGCGGCCACCTCCCGCCCCGCGACCCTACCGCGATGGCCCAGCCGGTGCTCGCCGCCGGCGTCGATGCGGTTGCGGAGTCCCCGCTGTGGCGGGTCCGCCGGCTGGTGGAACTGGCCGTCTCCGGCGGTCGGCGTGCCGTCGGCGAGGCGGCCCGCAGCGAGGGCGCCGAGCTGGCCGGTCCGCTGCGCCGGGCCGGCTTCACCACCGCCGCCACGGTGGCCGCCGCGCTCGCCCACGAGTCCGACCGGCGTGGCCGGGACGTGTTCGGCCGACTTGCCGATCCCGACCCGGACCGGTACGCCCGGGCCTGGCTCGCCGCGACCGCCCACCTCGCCGCCACCGAGCGGGCGCTGATCCGGTCCTCCTGGACCGACCCACCCGTCGGCTGAACTGTTCAGGTGCCGGGGCCGACCGAGCTCCGACACCCTCCGGATCGGTGCCATCCCGCGGCACCATGACGCCGGGCCCGTGGTGTGGAACCACGGGCCCGTACGGTCGGTCAGGTTACCCGGGCGGGGTACGCGGACGTCTTCCAGGTGCCGCCGGGACGTGCGGTGGTGGACGAACCTGCGGTCAGGGCGTGACCGCCAGGATCTCCACCGGTACGGAGTCCACCCCGACCAGCCCGGTCGAGTCGAAGACCTCCAGCCACACCGACCAGGTGGTGATGGTGCTTCCGCTGTCCAGCAGCACAAGCTCGGCGGTGAGGTTCGCGCAACTCTTCGGCAACACCACGTCGTTGTCGAGCGGCCCACCGGTCGGCACCGCGCTGCCCTGGCAGAGCACCTTCTTGACCCCGCCGTTGCCGTACGCGGTCCACCGGTAGCGGGTCCCGGCGATCGCCCCGTCCTCGGCGTCGGTGCCGGTGCCGGCGAACGTGATCGACTCTGGTTCGCCGGTGCTGGTCAGCTTCAGCGCCGACGCTGGCTGGACAATCGTGGCGATCGGCCGGGCCTGCCCGGCGGGCACCGCCGCGACCATGAACACGCGCTGCGCACTGGGCCCGCCCGCCGTGAACGTCACGGTGTACGTCCCCGGGGTCACGAGGTTGGCCGGCAGGCTGGTCTGGTGGCCGGTCTTCTGGAGTACCACCGTGTCACCCCGGCGGACGGTCCAGGACGTCTCCGCGTCCGGCACCGGGTTGAAGGTGTCGGGGTCGACGGAGGTGCCGACCAGACTGACCGACTGACCGGCGGCGAGCGTCAGCCCGGCCGGCGGCGAGACGATGGCCGCCTTGGTCGGGCTGTCCAGCACCGTGACGGTGACCGCCGCCGACCCGGTACGGCCCAGGCTGTCGGTGGCGCTGGCCGTGATGACGTGCGTGCCGGCGGAGAGCGAAGGCACGAACGTCATCGACCCCTCGCCCAGCTTGCCGTCGAGGTTGCTGGTCCAGGTGAGCGGGATCTCCTTGCCGAGGAAGTCGGTCGCCGTACCCCACAGGTCCACCGACTGGTGCACGCCGAACTGCTGCTTGGTCTTCGGCGTGGTGATGCTCACCGAGGGCTTCTCGACCTTGACCCCCAGCGCCTTGGCGACGGCGGACAGGGCATCGACCCGGCGCTGGCTGCCGGTCACCTTGGCACCGAGCCCGCCGACGTGGGCGGTGCTGTGGAGGATGTCGCGGACCTCGGCGGAGGTCAGGGTCGGGTCGGCGGCCCGCACCAGGGCGGCGACGCCGGCCACGAACGGCGCGGCCACGCTGGTGCCGCAGGTGCTCTTCGTCGCGTTGTTCGCCGGGTTTCCAGGGTCGGCGAGGGTCCGGACGCACATCGGGCCGTAGATCTCCACCGAGGTGTCGAGATCGCTGGTGCCGAAGTTCGATCCCCCCGACACCGTCGCGTCCGTGTTCATGCCGCCCACACAGATCACCTGGGGGCTCTCGCACGGTACGTGCAGGGTGCCGGCGTCGATGTTCAGGCTGTCGTTGCCGGCGGAAGCGACGATCAGCGCCCCGGTGTCCTGGACACGCTTCATCCGCCGGTCCGTGAAGTGGCTGGCCCACGCCTTGCCGATGTTCACCTGACGGCTGAAGCTGAGGTTGACCACGTCCGGGTGGGTCGCCTCGGCGGCCTTCTCCAACCGGCGCAGGACCGTCCAGTAGTCGATCCCGTTGCGGACGGCGACGAGTTCCTCGACCACCGGTCCGGCCGGTCCGGCGGTGCCGTAGTCGTTGTCGACCCGCCCCATCCCGGCGAGCGTCACGTCGGTGGCGTGCCACGGACAGGCAGCGCCGCCGGTGCAGTCGTTGACGTTGGGCTCGCCCCACTCCGCCCCGTGCAGCGACACCTTGGTCGGGAAGTCGGCATTGGACTTGAATCCGCCGTCGAGCACCAGGTACGTCACCTGCTTGGTCAGCTTGCCCTTGGACTGGAGTAGCTGCCAGGCCGGCGCGACCCCGATGTCCATCGCCCCGCCGGCACGCATGTACGACCAGTCGAAGACGTTCTTCGCGATGTCGGGAGCCTCGAACACCTCGCCGTCGGCGATGCCGGACGGCTCCACCAGCCAGTCGAGAACCAGCTCGGTCCCGGCCCGCCACTCGGCCGCGGCCAGCGCGAGAAGCCGCAGGGTCCGCTCGTCGCCGACCCGGTACGCCCCGGACTGACCCGGCTCGGCGGCGAGCAGGTCGGCGACCAGTCCCGCCGGGTCGGCGAGGCTGGCGTCGACCCGTACCAGATGGTCCTGACCCTGCTCGTCCGGCGCGAACGAGTCGAGCACCTGCCCGTCCCAGCGGGCCAGGAAGGCATCCAACGCCGCCTGGTCGGCCACCCGCACCATCACCTCGTCGAGTACCAGGCCGGCCGGCGCGCCGTCTGGTCCGGCCACTACCCCGATCTCCCGGTTGGTGCCAAGCCGACCGACCGGGTCGAGCGGCAGCCGCGGCGCGGACAGCCGCTGGTCGACCCGGAAGGCCAGCGGTTCCTCGCGGGTCGTGCTGGCCGGGCTGCCGGGTACCGTCGCCGCGGCGGCAGCGTCCGCTGTGGTGTTGGCGACGAGCCCACCGGCGAGCACCGCCACCACGGCGGCGGCCAGCAGCCGGCGCGGGCCGGCAACCGGATGGCGGGCGGAACGTGTCACAGTCATGGGCGTCTCCTCGATCCCGTCGGTGCGGTGACACCGGTAGGAGCCCGAGCGGGTCGGTATGCCAACAGAAAGACCCCAGGAAATTTTTTCTTCGGTCTACTGGACCGGTCGACGAGCGGTGGAGCACTGATGGATAGGGCGGAACCGGACGACCGGACACTGGTCGAGGCGATGCGTCGAGGCGACCGGGCCGGTCTGGAAGGGCTGTACCGGCGGTACGCCGACCGGCTCTACACGTACGCCCGGGCGATGCTGCGTGAGCAGGAGGCGGCGGCGGACGCGCTGCACGACGCGTTCCTCGTCGCCGGCCAGCGCATCGACCAGCTCCGCGATCCCGACCGGCTGCGCCCCTGGCTCTACGCGATCGTGCGCACCGAATGCCTCCGGCAACTGCGGGAACGGTCCCGCTCCTCGCCGCTGGACGAGGCCGACGAGCCGGTGGCCGACACCGCCGACCCGGGTACCGGCGTCAACGCCGACCAGGTGCGCGACCTCGTACACCTCGCGACCGCCGCCCTCAACCCCGGCGACCGCGAGGTGGTCCACCTGGCGATCCGGCACGACCTGTCCGCCGTCGACATCGGCGCGGCGCTCGGAGTGCCCACCAACCACGCACACGCGCGGCTGTCCCGGGCCCGGTCACAACTCGAACGGGCGCTCGGCGCGCTGCTCGTCGCCCGCAGCGGCGCCCGGGACTGCCCGGCGCTGGCCGACCTGCTGGACGGCTGGCAGGGCCGGCTCACCCCGACCCTGCGCAAGCGGGTCTCCCGGCACATCGACGGCTGCGCCAGTTGTGGTCTGCTCCGACGCGAACAGCTCAACCCGGCGGCACTGCTGTCCGCGTACACGGCGCCTGCGTTCCTCGCCGTCGCCGGCCCGGTGTGGTCGAGACTGGCCAAGACCGGCGCCCCGGCGGACACCGACGGTGGTTCGGCAGACGAGGTCGACGATCCAGCGGACGCGACCGATGTCCCAGCCGGCCCGCCGGACGGAGCCGGCCACGCGGCCGGCGACGACGCGACCGGCGGCCAGGCCGGACTCGAGCCGTCTCCCGCCGCGCCGCCAGCCGGACCCACCAACCCGGCGGACGACGGGACAGCGCTCGAACCGGGCCCAGGATCTGGGCAGCAGCCGAGCCAGGAATCCGGCGACGAACCGGGCAAGGAACCCCTAGATGCGCCGGGCGAGGCGTCCGGGGACGGGGCGAAAGCCGGGGCAGCGCAGGGGGCGAGCGCGAGGTCCGGCGATGGGCCCATCCCAGCATTGGCCGACGGACCGACTGCGCGGCCGGCGAGCGGCGCGGCGGCGCCGACAGCCGCGGCCCATCCCGTCCGTCCGACCTCCGACGTGGCGAGCCGTGGCCGGCGTCGACGGCGGTTGGCCGCGACCGCCGGTCTGCTGGTAGTCCTCGCCGTGGGAGTCTGGGCGTTCGGGCCTGACCGACCAACCGCCGGAGAGGCGGCGGCGACCTCCGGCGTACCGGTCGAGAGGTCCGGTCCCCCGGCCGGCGGGCCGTCGCTGCCGGCGGTCACCACCCCCGCCGCCGGTCCGGTAGCCCGACCGGCGTCGATGCCCGGCCCGGTCGGCGCCGACGGCCCGTCCGTCACCCCGGGCACGCCAGGCGCCGCGGCTGGGCGCACCGGCCCGGCCGCCGGTTCGGCCGAGTCACCCACACCGCCCAGGTCGCCGGCCGCGCCGGAACCGGCCGCGTCCCGGCCGACGGCACCCCGGCCAACCGCGCCACGGCCGACCGCCGGGCCGCAGTTGGCCATCGCGTTCACGGTTACGGCGAGCGCGCACGTCCGGTGTGGTCAGGACACGTACAGCCTGGTCGTACAGGCCACCGCCGGTGCCGCGATCGGGGCCGCACAGGTGCGCTGGACGCCAGCCGGGGCCGCCACGTCCAGTCAGGCCATGACCGTGGACGGATCCGCCGCCCGGGGGACCGTGGGACGGTTGCGCGCGTCGACGCTGACCTGGACGGTACGGGCGACGGCCAGCGACGGCCGTACCGGAGAGAGCCCGACGTACCGGCTCACCAACCCGTGCGTACGGCCGGGCTAGCGAGTCGGTTCATTCCTGAGCCGGTGTAAAGGGCGGCGAACTCTTCTGCGAGCAGGGATTCCTCGAACGACTCGACGCCACCCACGACGGGCGGTCCTCGTCGGTAGGACAGACCGATGCAACTGATGACGAACTTGGTTGCGAATCCCTGTAAGGGGTTTTTGGGGTGAGACTCAAAATTCATAGAAGAAGGCCGAAGCCCTGACCAACTTTTAGCTGGTCAGGGCTTCTTCTCTGTCGGGACGGCCGGATTCGAACCGACGACCCCTTGACCCCCAGTAGTCCGGTGGCCCAGCGCATGCTCACGCACGTTTGCCCAGGTCACTCACAGCATAAACCGGCCGAGTAAACAGGGTCATTGCGTTCTCGTTGTGCTGGTTACGGCACTGAGCAGGTCATGAGGGCGGCCGTTGGCGCGTCTGGTGGCGCGGGCGATGTTGGCTTCGTCGTTGCTGCGGTGGTAGCTCTTCGCAGAGCCGTCCCGCAGGATCGCCCGCAGGTCGTGGTCTACATCCCGCACGACGTAGGCCGGCAGGCCCGCGCAACGCTGCCAGCCATTGCGATCGCGGCGTGAACGCCAAGACTTCGCGGGTCGCTGTCCCCGCCACCGAGTAGGCGGCCCCGCCCGGAGGGGTGGTGGGCTGCTACCAGCGTTGGGGTGGGTAGCCGAGTCGGGACGCCCGTTTCACGTAACCAGCCTCCGGCGGAGGCGCGCCGTGCCTGTCATCCGAAATCCTTACGCCCGGGCGATCGGGAACCGGACGCCGGTAGGGATCAGCACAGCGGCTGGTGCGGGGCTTGTCGTCGGCGCGGCGCTGCTGGCGGCGGCACTGTTTCCGGTGTCGGAACCGCCCGGCAGGTTGCTGGTGGTGGCGGTCCCGCGCAACTCGTCGGCTCTGCTGACGGATCTGCCGCCCCTGCTGCCCTCCTGGGGACCGCCGCGGTGACCAGCCAGGGCCTTGCGCAGCCCTCGCTCGTCTGTCGGACCGGGCGCGAACTGCGTGCTTCGCTTGGGACGGCCTTCTGTGCGAGGGGTCGCGAGTGCCACCACCGGGGTCTAGGAAGGCGCGGCGAGTCGGGTCTGCAGGCCGTCGAGGATCGTCTGAAGTCCGAACTCGAGATCCTGGGCGGGGTTCAGTGCCGGGTCGTCGCTGGTCCACGCCGTGGCGTGGGCGCGTAGTCGGGGGAACTGCATCGCGGTTTCGGTGGCCTGCGTGATCAGGTCCTGGATCTGGTCTTCTTGGCCGGTGCGGCGTAGCCGGTTCTGCCATGCGGTTTCGGCGGCCGTGCCGAGGGCGGTGCCGAGGACGAACGTGACGACGACGCCGGCGGCTTGCGCCGCGTCCGGACCGGTGAACCCGGCCGCCTCGTAGACCCCGAGTAGGTGGTCGTCGTGTCGCGCCTTGCCGGGGCCGTGCAGGAGATGGGTACTCATGGCCGGCACCAGCCACGGGTGTCGGATGATCATGGCGTACAGGCCCTGGGCCATGGTGGTGGCCGCGTCGCGCCATGGGACCGTGTCCAGGTCGGGTAGGTCGATCTCGTCCCAGACCGCGTCGCTGGCGAGCACGACCAGGTTGTCCTTGCTGGTGACGTGCCAGTAGACGGCTGTGGCGGCGGAGCCGAGCCGCTGGCCGAGCTGCCGCATGCTCAGGCCCTCGATCCCCTCGGTGTCCATCAGCTCGATCGCGGCCCGGACGATCTGTTCCCGGCTCAACGTGTCACGCGGCATCCACCCAGGATAAATGGGCTCTTGCACAGCGTTCGAGACCAGACTTGCACACTGTTCAAGTAGCTCGTACGCTCGACTTGAACGGTGTGCAAGTCGGTTGGGGGGAGTGTTCGTGGCGCCACCTGTCGTCATCGCCGCATCGGTACTGCAGTACCTGATCGCGGCGACCTTCGTGGTCATCACTGTCATCGCCTATCGCTACGGCACCGATGCCCAGCGGGCTGCTCAGGCCGAGGTGGCGAGGCAGGGTTTCCCCGTCGAGGTTCTGGCCCGGCATCGGGTCAAGTTTTCCGAGGGCGCGGTCGACGCTCTGTTCCCGTTCGGGATCGCCGTATGTCTCACGGTGTTGGGCACGCTCAACCTCGCCGGAAGTGACGTCGGCCGGATCCTGACCTGGATCCTCCAGCCGATCCTGCTCGTCGGAGGCGGCCTTACCACCGCCGCGCAGGTGTTTCCGGTCCGCTACGTCGCGCCCGCTTTCGCCAAGTCGGGTGACGCGGCGCGGGGCATCGACGTTCAGGCGTTCATCGGGGCGGCTCAGCGGGCCTTCCCGAGGCTGCTCCGCCCGCTTGTGATCACGCGGTTCGCGTTGGTGACCGCCGGCTCGGTGCTGGTGATCATCCTGCTGGCGGTTCCGTCGGCGAACGCCTGGTTCCGGTAGGGGTCCCTACGGTTCGGTGGGCCAGTTGAGTAGGCGGGCGCCGAGGACGGCGGCTTGCAGGGTGAAGCGTTGGGTGGGGTCGTCGGGGTCGTACCCGGTGAGGTGGCGGACCCGGTCGAGTCGGTAGGCGACGGTGCGGGCGCTGATGTGTAGTTGCCGGGCGGTGGCGGTGGTGTTGCCGTGGCAGGCGAAGAAGGTGGTGAGGGTGTCCAGGATCGGGGTGGCGCCGCCGCGGGCTTCGGTCAGTGGCGCGAGGACGGTGTGGACGAGGTCGGTGATGGCGGCGCGGTCGCGGAGCAGGACGGGGAAGACGAGCAGATCGGCAGCGCGTAGGACGGGGGCGGTGAGGCTGAGCCGGTCGGCGAGTTGCAGGGTGTCGCGGGCTTCTTCGTAGGACTGTTGGACGCCGCCGGGTCCGGGGTGGGGGCGGCCGACTCCGATCTGCCACCGGTTGTCGGTGCCGAGGGCGGTGAGGAGGTGGTGGGCGACTTCGCCGGTGGTGCCGCGGAGTGCGCCCGGGGTGATGCAGATCAGCAGGCCGTCGTGGGTGGTGGTCAGGATGTTCCGGCTGCCGAACCGGGCGGCGAGCCCGGCCTCGACATGCTCGACCACGGGGTCGGTGAACGGCGTGTCGGCGCGGGTGACGGTGACCTGGTGCCGGCCGGCGAGTTGGACACCGAAGCGGTGGGCGCGTTCGGCGAGTCGGCCGGGGTGGCCGTGGCCGTAGAGTAGGTCGTCGATGAGTTCGCGGCGGGCGGTGTGGTCGCGGCGGGCGGCGTGTAGCTGTGAGCGTTCGTGTCCCTCCGCGGCGGCGTCGAGCAGGCGCCGCGCCGCGCTCCATACCGTAACGGCCGCGGCGCGGGCTGCGCTGGGGGTTGGGGCGTCGGCGAGGCCGGGCAGGGTGGGCAGTATCGCCTCGGTAGCGTGCAGGTAGGCGGCGGTGAGGGCGCGCAGGGTGATGTTGAGGTCGGCGGCCCGCTCGCCCTGGCGGCGGCACGCGTCGAGGTCGGCGCGTTGCGGACGCCGGCCGGTCGCCGCTGCGGCGGCGATGGCGTCGAGGTAGCCGTGGAGCAGGTCGGCCGGCACGTTGGAGGTGGTGTCAGCCAACGGGCTGGACGGCTCGTCGCTCACAGTGGGCTCCACGGCGAGAACTGTATGGTCACGGACGGTTTTCCTTTGCCCGGTGCCGCCGTGTAACCGGCGGCACCGGACGAGACGTCAGACGGCGAGATCGCGTCGTTCGAACGCCGCGGCGGCCACACCGACGAGGACGGCGATGATGCCGGCCAGGACGAGGAGGTAGCGGGCGTGGAAGCCGGTGTGGAGCGGGTCGGCGCCGAGGTAGTAGTGGAACGGTGACAGCCAGCGCAGCGGGCGGATGGCGTCGAACTGGTTGCCGAGGGTGTGCAGCAGGTACGTGGCCAGGGCGACGCTGCCGGTGGTGGCCAGTACGACGGGACGTCGTCCGACGAACGCGCTGACGGTCAGGGCGAGGGTGCCGAAGCAGAGCCCGACCAGCAGCAGGCCGAGGGAGGCGGCGCTGATCCTGCTCGCGCCGACGTTCATGTCCAACGCGGCGGCGAGGGCGAGGACGAGCAGCCAGGCGGTCGCGCCGACAGCGACCACGGCGGCGGTGAGGGCGGCGAAGCGTTGCAGGACGAACTGGCGGCGGCTGATCGGGTTGGCCAGCAGCAGGTCGAGCACACCGGCATCCTCGGGTCCGGCGATCGCGCGGGTCCCGAACACGGTCGCGGCCATGATCAGCAGTAGTGGTACGAACACGGTGTAGATGACGGCCTGCAGGTAGCCGGCGCCGCTGGAGAGGTCCTGGAACCCCAGCGCGGTCTGCATCCCCTGCGGGATGCGTTCGGCAGCGGACTCGGCGGCCTCCGGATCGCCTTTGAACTG
>NZ_JBDJAV010000110.1:0-7376 GCF_039649625.1 Plantactinospora sp. ZYX-F-223
CCTGCGCACCCCCACCGGAGTCGGCGCCGCCATGCGCGCACCATAGCGCCGCGCGGCAACCGAGTAGGCCACCCTGGTAGCCCCCGGCCCGGTTGGGCTTCGTCCGTGGCGGTCGCCGTAGTCAGGAACTCATCCACATCGGATCAGACCCGGACGCCGGGGTCGAGCCCGATTCACCAACTTCGTGCCAGAGCCGGCAAGGCGCTGACACACGTCTGCTGGCGATGTGGGATATCAGAACTGTCCGAATGCCGGCGCCGCTACTGGCCAACCGGGGCTTCGCCACCGGCTCCGGTCGGCGGCTGCACACCCTGGCCGACCTGGTGGCCCACGCTGCGGCGGAAGGACTGGTCGTCCGTCTGGACGGCACCGAGATTCAGGTCCGCCGGCCCCGAGCGGGCCGTCCCGGCCGGCGGACCTTCGTATCCGGCAAGCGCAAGCAGAACACGATCAAAGCGACCATCGCCTCCGACGCCCGCGGCAGAATGCTGTGGGCGTCGGAGCCATCCGCCCATGCCGGATGCACGATCAGACCGCGGTGCGGACCGAAGGCATCGACGACCTGATCGACGCCTCCCCCGGCGTGAGGTTTCTCGTGGATTGTGGCTATCGCGGGCTGGTCAAGGATCATCCTGACCAAGTCACCGCTCCACCACGCAAACCGGGCAAGGATGCACCGGCCGATGAGCAGGCAAGCCTACGAGGCCGCCCGCAAAGTCCAGTCCAGCCGGCGCATCCCAGTCGAACACGCCACCGCGTCCATCATGAGTTGGCGGACGCTGCAACGCTTCGCCGGCCGGCGAGACCAGCTACCCCAGATCATCTGGGCAGTCGCCGGCCTCGCCAGCGACCGCGCCGCAGCGCGAGCCGACCAGCCCGCAAATCACCTCAACTGATCCCAAGTCGTAAGTTATTCTCCCGCTCTTACCCGCTTTGAGCGTTGGTGAAGCCTGGTCGGGCGAGCGAAGCCCCCTCGTTGTCGTCGCAGTCAGTCTCGGTTCCCGGTGAGCGACGCCGTGCGGACCTGCTCATCGTTGGGAAAGTCGCTCGATGCGCTGAGCGCGGCCCAGGCTTCAAGCTCTCGCCCGCCCCACTGCTGGACGGGTAGATAGACCGTCGTCAGCTTGTTGGCATTCGCCCAGCGCAGGAAGGCGCCGACTGCCTTGCTGTTGCGGATCTGTCCGTCGGCGAGCCACCAGTCGACGTGGGTGTGGGTGCAGGTGGCCAAGGTCAGGTGGTTGGCGCTGAGCAGGCCAAGGAAGCTGATGACAGCGCGGGTCTGGTCCCGTACCGCGCCGCACTGATTCGGGTTGGCCCGGGTGCCGGCGACGCGACGGCGGAGCCGTCTGAGCAGGTGCCATACCGTGTACTGCTGCACGAGGTGCCGCTGCGCCGGGTCGGGGATGGCGTCGATGGTTGCGTGCAGCCAGCGTTCCAGCCGAGCCAGGAACTCGTCGCGGGCTGGCAGCACTCCCGCGCCGACGAGTAGTTCTCGCAGGTACCGCCCGGCTTTGTCGGGCTCCAGCGCGTCGAAGGTGTCGTGAGTGAGCGGGATGCGGCCGGTGGCGAGGTCGGACAGCAGGGAGCGGGCACGGCGCTGGCGATGCAGCCAGGCCGACACGTTTTGGGGCTGGTCGCCGGCCACGAGGAAGTCACGTAGTGCTTGCATCGGGGCGGGGATCGCGCCGGTGTGGTCGGCCAGGATCTGGTCGAGCCGGTCGCTGAGCGCGCAGCGCTTGCACACGGCGGCCGTAAGCTGGCCGGAGACGCCGCAGCGGGGACAGCACAGCCACAACCCAGGCCCGGTCCGGGTGCAGGCAGCGCACAACGGCCGGTCGATCGTGCCGCTGCCCACGAGCCGGACGTGGCTGCAGCCGGCGCACCTCGTCCGCCTGCTTCGGCAGGGCACGCACCACGGCAAGCCAGTGGCTTTCGAGGTTTCGCAGTGCGCGAGCCGGCCGCAGATGGAGCACGCCTGCACCGGTGGCGGTGTCCGGCACGCCTCGCAGACCGGCCCGTCGTCGGTCCGGGCGTGAACACGACGGCGCCGGCCGCAGCGCACGCACGGCTCCAGGTTCGCCGGGTCGGTCGCGTTGCAGTACCGGCACAGCGCGGTCCGGTGGTCTACGACTCGCGCCGGGTCGAGCCCGGTGGCATGTTCGTCGCCCTCCCAGGCGAGTCGGTGGACGGGCACGACTTCGCCGCCGCCGCGATCGAGGCTGGTGCCGCCGGGGTACTCGCGTCTCGGCCGGTCGGGGTCCCGGCGGTCGTGGTACCCGATGTGCGGGCCGCGTACGGGCAACTTGCCCGGGCGGTCATCGATCGGCTGCCCGACATCACCGTGATCGGAGTAACGGGCTCAGTCGGCAAGACCTCGACCAAGGACCTCCTCGGCCAGGTCCTCGGCACGCTGGCGCCAACGGTGGCAAACGTCGGCTCAACGAACAACGAGCTCGGCCTGCCCCAGACGGTCGCCCAAGCCAATGACGACACCCGTTACCTGGTGCTGGAGATGGGCGCCCGGGGGATCGGGCACATCACCTACCTCACCGGGATCGCACCGCCGCGCGTCGGCGTGGTGACCAGGATCGGCAGCGCTCACCTGGGCGAGTTCGGCTCTACGGACAACATCGTCACCGCCAAGGGCGAGTTAGTCGAGGCCTTGCCCGCAGGCGACGAGGGCGGGCTCGCCGTGCTCAACGCCGACGACGCCCTCGTGGCGGGCATGACGGCCCGGACGCGGGCACGGGTCCTGACCTACGGGCTGCGCCCAGGTGCCGACGTCCGGGCCATCGACATCGAACTTGACGAGCAAGGGCGGCCCAGGTTCCGGCTCGCTATCCGCAGTGCCGAGGCACGGGTCCGGCTACGGGTTCACGGGGGGCACCAGGTCAGCAACGCCCTCGCCGCAGCTGCGGTCGCGGCCGGTCTCGGCTATCCCCTCGACGCGACCGCGCAGGCCCTCTCCGATGCCGAGGCGCTGTCACCGGGACGCATGCAGGTCACCATACGGCCGGACGGAGTCACGATCATCGACGACGCCTACAACGCCAGCCCGGACGCGATGGGCGCGGCTCTGACCGCCCTCGCGGACATGACCGCGCCCACCGGGCGGCGAGCGGTCGCCGTACTGGGCGAGATGGCCGAACTCGGCGACCAGGCGATGTCAATCCACTATGAGGTCGGTGAGCGGGTCGCCGCCAGTGGCGTCGGATGGCTGGTGGCCATCGGCAGCGACGGTGCCGACGAGTACGCGCGAGGCGCCGCCGGCCAGACGGTCATCGACAGGGTCCCGGATCCGGACCACGCGCTCGCCACTCTTCGCGCCGGGCTCCAGCCGGGTGACGTGGTGCTAGTCAAGGCTGCGAACGCGGTCGGCCTGCAGGTCCTCGCCCGCCAGCTCATCGAGCAGGAGGCCACCGCGCAGCGGCGGGCGTGACATCGGGTCGGCAGCGGGTCAGTGGTGAGGTAGCGCAGGTTCGGCGCGCCGCATCTCGGTTGTCGAACTTCGCTGTCGGACCTGTCCAACACGGCGCTGGTCGGCTCCACTGGCTAGGACCAAGACCCGGTCGAACAACCGCCACGCGGGAGTCGGAACATGGCCGAGATCGTTGTCGAACCACCCGCTGAAATCTCCCCCGGTGTCCGACGTCTGGGACAACCACCAGAGGTCTCAGGCGGGTCGTGCCGACAGCAGCTGTCAGGGCGGGAAGCCGCAGGCCCGCCCTTGGATGTCATTGGCCGCCAGCGGCGGGTGGTTGTCGCCGCGACGGGTCCGAGCCTGGTCGCTGCGGCGGTGGTCAGGCATCGGGCTCGGACCCTGCTGGCCGGCGCGATTCCGGCCGGTCAGGCACGCCGCCTTGACGCTGATCGCGGTCTCGAAGGCAGTCGAGCCGCGATAGGGATCATGGCACTGCCAGCCGGCACAATCAGCGTCTCGGACACCGGTGTACAAGTGCTGACGCCTCCTGACGTCGACGAGGTACTCGGCGCGAGTCTGGCCAGCGAGGGTGGGGATCTGCACCTGTGGTTAGCGGCCGTGCGGCTGGCGGCCTCTGGCGAATCCACCACACGGTCAGCGCCGACAGCGGCGCCACCTGGTCCCCGCCAACGGCGGTTGCGGGTCTGGCCGTCGGGGCGACCGCGCGGTCAGGTGCTCTCACCTTCGGTGCTGCGACGTCCGGACGGCTGGTGGTGGATGTGGTACGTGTGCCAGGACGAGCGCGGGCGTCGGGTGCACATGGCCCGCTCCGTCGACGGCCGCGCCTGGCACTACCGAAGGATGGCCGTGGACCTCGGGGAACCGGGCAGCGCGGACGCCGACGGCGTCGACTGCCCGTCGGTCGTGGCGACGAGCGACGGCACGCTGGTCATGGCCTACGGCGCCGGCACCTCACGCAGCCTTGCCGCGGCGGTGTCCCGCGACGGTGTCATCTGGCGCAAGCTCGGTCCGATCTTGCACCGCCGGCTAGTCGGCCCGGATACCGGCCGCGTCTGGTACCCGGCGTGGTTGCCCACCGGCTCGGATGTGGCGGAGCTGCTCTACGCCGGACAGGACGCTCACGCCTGCTGGACGATCCTCACCGCGGGCCAGGTCGCACTGCCGCTGCTGGCCGCACGGCCGAGCCCTCTCCCACTGACCGCTGCCGCCGACGCCGCCCTCACCCACATCCGCGCCGCGGTCACCGACGACTACCTGGTCGAACCCGACTACCACCGGCCGCCGCCGGTCTACCGCTCACCGGATGGCCGAGTCGAGCAGCTACGCCCCAGCACCAGCCCGGTCTTCACCTTCCGAGACGGACCCGGCCAGCCGGCAGGAGTGGTCAAGCTCGGCCGCGACCGCGCCAGCGCCGAGCGCGAGTTCTCCGGCCAGCAAGCCCTCGCCCGCTACTACCCGATCCCGACCGCGACGCTGCACTACCAGCAGGGGCAGGCCGCCCTGGTCATGGAATACCTCGACGGGATCCCCCTCGCCGGCCTGGCCCGCACCGACCCCGCCCGGTTCGAGGCCATTCTGGCCGACGTCGCCGCCCGCCTGGCCACGACCGCCGGGGCCACCCTCGTTCCGACCCAGCATCTCGACGGGCCTCCGGATCACACCGAGGAGGCCCCCGCTGTCCTCGCGGGCTGGGCCGCCGAACTCACGGCCCGACTCCGCCCGTGGTCCCGGCACCGACTCACGCTCGACGGCGAGCCGCTCCCCTTCACCCTGGCCGGCCTCCTGGACCTCACCCACGGTCGGCTCGCGCAGCCGCCGACGTGGGTCGTGCACGCCAGCGGGGATCCCCACCTGAACAACGTCCACGTCGCCCGCCACGGGCAACGGTGGTGGCTGCTCGACTGCGAGTACGCCGGGCTGCACGACCTCGAGTACCTCCTGGCGAAGCTACTCACCTCCTGCTTCAAACACACCGGGTTACTCACCGCCACCGCCACGACTCGCCACCAGAGCCTGCACCTCGACGCCCGGATCGAGCACCCCGTCGGCCAACGGCTGCTGACGACGCCGTGGCTGCTGGGCCCGTTCGCCCGGCTGCCGACGGACCGGCAGCGCCTCGCCGCGCACCTGCTACCGCTGCTGAACTTCCGGTTCACCAGCTACGGCGACGGCCCGCCCGCGTTCGGCCTGACCGCCCTCGTCCTGGCCGCCCGCCTAATCCTCAATCAGCAGTAGCTTCCACCACCGCAGTGGGCCGGGCGGCCCGAGGTGTCATCGAGCGGCTGCGGAGTCGATCAGCTCGCGAGCACCCGCAGCCAGCAGCTTCTGGGCGACATGCCGGCCAAGGGCGGCGGCGTCTGTGGCTGAGCCCTGCTCGGTGGCGGTCACCCGCTTGGCGCCGTCGGGACTGTAGACCGCGCCGCTCAGCCGTACCGTGTGGTCCGGGCCAACTTGGGCGAGCCCGCCGATCGGGCTGTGGCAGTGCCCGGTCAGGGCGCGCAGCATGGCGCGTTCGGCGGTGGCCGCGAGGGCGGTGGGCGGGTGGTTGAGCCGGGCGACGAGCTCGGCGGTCGCGGTGTCCCCGGTGCGGGCGGTGATCACGATCGTGCCGGCGCCGACGGCGGGCAGCATGTCCTCGACCGGCAGCACGGAAGTGATTCGGGCTGCCTGGCCGATACGGTGCAGCCCGGCGACGGCGAGGATCATCGCGTCGCACTCGCCGTCGTCAAGCTTGCGCAGCCGGGTGTTCGTGTTTCCGCGTACGGCGGTGACGCGCAGGTGTGGCCACCGTGCGGTCAGCTGTGCCCGGCGTCGTGGGGAACTGGTCGCCACGAGCGCGTCGGCGGGCAGGTCGTCGAGGCTGCTGCCGTGGCGGGACACGACCGCGTCGTGCACGTCCTCGCGCGGCAGATAGGCGGCGATGGTCAGGCCCTCGGGCAGTGCGACGTCACCGGGGACGTCCTTGAGGCAGTGCACGGCGATCGTGACCTCCCCGGCGAGCTGGGCGCGGTCCAGTTCCCGGACGAACGCGCCCTTGCCTCCGATCGTGGCGAGCTCACCGGTCCACCGATCGCCGCTGGTCGTCATCGGCACCAACCGGGTCTCGACGGTCGAGTCGAGCTGGTCCAACACGGCGGCGACCTGCTCCGCCTGGGCCATCGCCATCGGCGAGGCGCGGGTACCCACCGTGATCAGTCGTCGCGTCACCCGAGCAGGGTACGGCCGGACCCTGTCGTGATGGCGCGAGCGGCGGCGGCGCGGCGAGACGGTTCATCCCGTGACCGGGCTCGGCACCACCAACCCAGCAGTCCGCTCGACGAACGCAACCGTTTCCTCCAGCGATGAGGACTCGGGGATCACCAACTCGCCGGCCATGCCGAGGAGGTCGCGGGGCCGGTACCAGCCGCGCATGTCCTCGGCGGTGAACTCGGCCGCCTGCGGCCGGAGCGTGTGCCGGCGCAACGTCTCCTCCAAGGACACATCCAGGTAAAACACGTGTGTGTCACCCCGGTGGTCCCGGCACAACGCCGAGATCATCGCCCCGTACCGGTGGGAGATGAGGATCCCTTCGAGCACCACGTGGTAGCCGTGCCGCAGCGCGAGCCGCACGGTCTGGGAGATCAGCTCGGGGGCGAGGCCGCCGTCGACATCGCGTTCCCGCAGGACGGTGCGGCGCAGGTAGTCCTGCCCGGGCTTACCCACTGCCCTCTGGGTAATTGAGGGCCTTGAGCTGGGCGAACACGTCACGCACATGTTCATGACGTTGGTACGGGCGACGGGCTCGATGCCCGCCGCCCTGCGGCTGCCGTCCACGCCACTGATGCCTGCCTGGCCCACTACACTCGGTTACCGCCTAGCGGAGCCTCAGGCGCGGATCGCGGCTACCGGTTTCCGGTTGATCGGCGGCTGACCGAGGGTGGAAAGGCCGAGATGC
>NZ_JBDJAV010000111.1:0-6605 GCF_039649625.1 Plantactinospora sp. ZYX-F-223
CCCCACCCCCACCTCACCCAACACCACACCCCACCCACCACCACCCCACACACCACCTTCCTCGTGCCGGGCCACGGCACCGCAGTCCGCGGCGCCCTGGCCGGGCTCTACCAGAACGACCCGCAGATCACCGCCGCGCTGGACTCGCTCGCCGAGGTACTCGGTCCGGTCGGCGAGGCGCCGATCAGCGTCCTGCTCGACTCCGGTTCGCCAGGGCGCGAGGACCCGCGCCACACCCAGCCCGCGCTCTATGCGCTCGCGCTGGTCCTGGCCGCATGGTGGCGGGCGCACGGGATCGTGCCGCAGACCGTCCTCGGACACAGCGCGGGCGCCTACGCGGCAGCCGCGCTCGCCGGAATCCTCTCGCCGCAGGACGGCGCCCGCCTCAGTGCGCTGCGCGGCGGACTCATCGCGGACCTGCCGGGAGACGGCGCGATGCTCGCGGTGTTCTGCGAACCGGACCGCCTGGCCGGGTGGGCGCCCGTCGTCTCGGGCGCGGTGGACATCGCCCTCTACAACGGCCCACGCGAGACGGTCATCGCCGGGCCGTCCAGCGCCGTCGACGAGTTCGCGGCGCTGGCGGCGGACGAGGGCCTGCGCACGGTTCGGCTGCGCGTCCCGGTCGCCTTCCACACGGCGCAGGTGGAGCCGATGCTGGGCGCGCTGGGCGACGCATTCGCCCAGACCACCCTGCGACCGGCCACCGTACCGTTCGTGTCGGACAGCACGGGGCGGCTCGCCGGGCCGGAAGCGGCCACCGCGCAGTACTGGGTCCGGCACAGTCGGGAGCCCATCCACTTCAACGAGGCTCTGCACACCGCCCTGAACCAGGGGACGACGATCCTGATCGAACTCGGGCCGGGCGGCCTGCTTGCCTCGGCGGCCTCGGTCGCGGCCGCGTCCGGCGCCGAGTGGACCTGCGTCCCGACGCTCCCCCGCGCAGCCGAACCGGCCAGGCATCTGGCCGAGGCGCTCGCGCGGACCTGGGTCGCGGGCGGGCCGGTTGACTGGTCGCCGCGGACCACCCGGCCGGCTGTGCTGCCGGACCTGCCGCGGTACCCCTTCGAACGCCACGAGTACTGGATCCCGACGGCGCATCCACACCCCGAGAGGTCCCGCACGGTCGAGGTGGCCGCGGCAGGTGGCGCGGCTATCGACACCACCGAGGTGGTCGTCGGTGGAGGCGGCGACGCAGGTGTGCTTGACGTACTTCCGCTCCTCCGCCGCCTTCGTTCTGACGGAGTCCCCGGCGGCAGCACGGGAGACCGCGCGGCGGACGCGCCCCCGCCCGATACCCGGCCCGTTCCCGTCACGGTGTCGGACGTGCACCCGGCCCGGGCGGGTGAGCTGATCCACTGGCTACAGGCCGAACTGTCGGCCGTGCTCGGTCTACGCCGCCCCGAGGAACTCGGCCCCGATACCGGCCTCTTCGACCTCGGGCTCACGTCGGCGATGGTCGCGCAGGTACGCGCGCGGCTGGAGGACGGATTCGGCCTGAAGCTGCCGGTGACCCTGGTTTTCGACCATCCCACGATCCGGAGGCTGGCCGGATACCTGGCCGGGATCGAGCCGTCCCGGGTCAGTGCTCCGGCACCCGTACCCGCGCGACGCCCGGCCACCACACCCGCACCACGCGAATGGCGAGCCGCCGGCGCCGAACCCCTCGCGATCGTCGGCATGGCGTGCCGGCTGCCCGGCGGTGCCGTCGATCCCGACTCGTTCTGGCGGCTCCTGCGCGACGGGCGCGACGCGACCCGCGAGGTACCCGGCGACCGCTGGGAGCCGCAGGCGCCGTACGGGCCGGCCGGCTCGCCCGGATGGCGCGGCGGGTTCCTGGAGGGCCCGGTCGACGGGTTCGATGCCGCCGCCTTCGGAATCTCACCCCGCGAGGCGCGCAGCATGGACCCGCAGCAGCGCCTGCTCCTCGAAGTCGCCTGGGAGGCGCTCGAAGACGCCGGCGTGACCGCGCGGACGCTCGACAGCTCGGCGACCGCCGTGTACGTCGGCATCAACACGTTGGACTACCTGCACCTGCTCGCGGCGCACCCGGCCGCCGCGGACGACCCGTACCTGGCCACCGGCAACACCTTCAGCGTCGCGGCCGGACGCCTGTCCCAGCTGCTGGGCACGCACGGCCCGAGCCTGGCCGTGGACACGGCGTGCTCCTCCTCGCTCGTCGCCGTACACCTGGCCGCCCGCAGCCTGCGCTCGGGCGAGGCGGACCTGGCGATCGTCGCCGGAGTGAATCTCATGCTCTCCCCGCTGACCACAGCGAGCCTGGCCAGGATGGGCGCGCTGGCACCGGACGGGCGGTGCAAGACCTTCAGCGCCCGGGCCGACGGGTACGGCCGCGGCGAGGGCTGCGGCGTCGTCGTGCTCAAGCGGCTCGCCGACGCGCAGTCCGCCGGAGACCGCATCTGGGCGCTGGTCCGGGGCTCCGCGGTCAACCAGGACGGCCGCAGCGCCGGGCTGACGGTACCGAACGGGCGGGCGCAGGTGGCGGTGCTGCGCGAAGCGCTGCGCGACGCCGGGGTACGGCGCGAGGAGGTGAGCTACGTCGAGGCCCACGGCACCGGGACGCCGCTCGGTGACCCGCTGGAGCTCAGCGCCCTGGTGGACGCGTTGCGGCCGGAACGGGATCACGGTGAGCCGCTCCAGGTCGGTTCGGTCAAGACCAACATCGGGCACCTGGAGGCGGCAGCCGGTATCAGTGGTCTGATCAAGGTGGCGCTCGCCCTGCACCATCGCCAGATTCCAGGCCAGCTCCACTTCGACCAGCCGAACCCGCACATACCCTGGGATGAGATCCCCGTCCGGATCCCCCAGCGGACGGTCGAATGGGCGGCCCGGCACGGCTCGCGGATCGCCGGAGTCAGCTCCTTCGGCTTCAGCGGCACCAACGCGCACGTCCTGCTGGAGCAGGCGCCGGAGCAGGTGCCGGATGCTGTGCCGCCCCCGTCGCGCCCCGAGCCACCGGGTACCCAGTTGCTCCTGCTCTCCGCGCACTCGCCCGAAGCGCTCGACGCCACTGCCGAGGCATACCGGCGGATGCTCGACCAGACGCGCCACGACGGGCCGACCCTCGCCGATGTGGCCCGCACCGCCGCGCTGCACCGGACGCACCTGCCCCACCGCCTGTCCGTGGTCGCCGATTCCGCGCAGCAGGCCGCGGAACTGCTGGCCGGGTCGGCGGCCGGGCAGCGCGGTGCCGACGCGGGCGGGCGGGAGGATCCGCGCCGTGTCCGCCGCGGCCTCGCGCGCCAGGACGGCCGCACCAGGCTGATCGCCGTCTACACCGGCCAGGGGTCCCAGTGGCCCGGCATGGGACACGCCCTGGCCCGCCACCCCGCCGCCGACGAGGTTGTCGACCGCTGTGACGCGGTGGTGCAGCGGCTTGCCGGCTGGTCGCTGCGCGACGAGCTGTCCGCCGGGCGCGAGCGGTCGCGGCTGGACGACACGGCCGTCGCCCAGCCTGCGGTCTTCGCCGTCCAGGCGGCGCTCACCCAACTGTGGCGCGCCTGGGGGGTGCGGCCCGACGCGGTCATCGGCCACAGCGTCGGCGAGGTCGCCGCCGCCTACGCGGCCGGATACCTCGCGCTGGAAGAAGCGTGCGAGATCGCGGTGCGGCGCGGGGCGGCGATGGCCGCGACCCGGGGCCGCGGGATGATGGCCGTCGTCGGGCTCGACCGCCAGGCGACCGCCGCGCTGATCGCGCGGTGCGGCGCTGCCGTGTCGGTCGCCGTGGTGAACAGCCCGCGCAACACCGTCGTCGCGGGTGACCGTGCGGCCGTACGCGACCTGGGGCGCGAAGCCCGCTCCCGCGGCGTCTTCTGGTCCGTCGTGCAGGAG
Source organism: Plantactinospora sp. ZYX-F-223 (assembly GCF_039649625.1). Taxonomy (NCBI): domain Bacteria; kingdom Bacillati; phylum Actinomycetota; class Actinomycetes; order Micromonosporales; family Micromonosporaceae; genus Plantactinospora; species Plantactinospora sp. ZYX-F-223. The sequence goes on from NZ_JBDJAV010000111.1 coordinate 3,850, forward strand.
CAGTACGCATTCCACACGCTGGCGATGGCGGACTGCGCACGGGAGCTGCGAGCCGATCTGGCGGATCTCACTCCCGCGCCGCCGACGCTGACCGTGTACTCGACGGTGACCGGCGGCCCCGCGGAGCCCGGCTTCGCCGGTGCCGGGTACTGGGCGCGCAACGTCACCGAACCGGTGCTCTTCGCGGAAGCGCTGCGCCGTGCCGCCGGCCCGGGGCACAACGCCGTACTGGAAATCGGCCCGCATCCGGCCCTGGCAACCCCAATCCTGCAGTGCCTTGACGGCCACGGAACGGCAGTCCTCGCGGTCGAGTCGATGCGCGCGCAGCGGGACGGCCTCGCGTCGATGCTCGCCGCCGCGGGCACGCTGCACGTCAACGGTTACCAGCTCGACCACGCGGCCGTGCAGCCCGCCGGCGGCCGGCGGGTCCGGCTGCCGGGCTATCCCTGGCAGCGGGAGCGGTTCTGGATTCCCGACCGGCCGGCCCGGGTCCTGCCGGCACGCGGCGAGGACCGGGCGGTCCCGGCACCGGATGAGCGCGGGAGCGGCATCCAGGACGACGTCGACGCGTCCATGTACGAAGTCGTGTGGCAGCCGGACCAGGCAGACCAGGGTGCGGCTAACGGCAGCGCCGGTTCCGGAGGCGGTGGCCACTGGGTGCTGACCGGGTGCGCCGGGGACGGCGTGGCGGACCGGCTGTCCGCACTCCTTGAGGCGGCGGGCCACACCTGCCTCCGGATCCCGCCGCGGATGCTCAACCCGGACGACGGGTTCCGCGCTCTGACGGAGGCGATCCGCGGCGCCGGCGCCACATTGCGCGGCGTCGTCCACCTCGCGGCACTTGACGCCGATCCGGCCTTGCGCACACCCGGACCGGAGTGGGACGAGGCGCTCGCCGCCTCGTGCGGCCCGCTGTTGACCGCGCCGCAATCCCTGTCGGCGCCTGGCGTCGCGGCCGGAGCACGCCTGTGGGCGGTCACCCGCGGTGCCGTCCCGGCCGGCGACGCGGCGTGCGTACCGGTGCTGGCGCCCGCCTGGGGCCTCGGCCGCGCCGTGTCGATGGAGCAGCCGGGCATCTGGGGCGGCCAGATCGACCTCGATCCGCAGCACCCGGACCCCGACGCCGAAGCCGCGACGATCGCCCGCGAGATCCTCCACCCGGACGCGGAGGACCAGGTGGCATACCGCACCGGACAGCGCATGGTTCCCCGGCTGGTACGGGCCGGAGCCAACCGCGGTCCGGGCGACGCCGCGCCCGCGCCACTCGCGCTCGATCCGACGGCCGCCTACCTCGTCACCGGTGGCCGCGGAGCGCTGGGCCTGCTTCTCGCGCAATGGTTGTACCGGCGCGGGGCGCGGCACCTGATCCTGCTGGGACGTACTCCGCTGGCTCCGGGCGGCCCGGACAGCGGGCATGCGGGCACGGGCGAACCCGAAGGCGGCGTGCTCGCCGCGATCGAGCGGCTGCGCCGCGACGGCGCCACCGTGTACACCCCGGACGGCGACGTCGCCGACCCCGAGGCGATGCGTGCGGTCTTCGACCCGCGCAGCGGGCCGTGGCCGGCCGTACGCGGTGTGATCCACGCCGCGGGCCTGTTCGAACTCCGGCCGCTGGCGGACATCGGCTGGGCCGGGTTCCGGGCGGTGCTACGGCCGAAGGTCGAGGGTGCGCTCGTCCTCGCCGCCGCCGCCGAGGGCACCGCGCTCGACTTCTTCGTGTCCTGCGGCTCCGCGTGGTCCGTGTTCGGGGCCGCGCTCGCCGGGCATCTCGTCGCCGCGTGCCACTTCCAGGACGTATTCGCGCACGACCGCGCGCGGCGTGGTCTTCCGGCGCTGACGGTGGACTGGGGCTGGTGGGCCGACGGCTCGCTCGCCGAGGAGCACGGGGAATCCTTCCGGGCGACCGGAACCGCGCCGGTGAGCCGGGAACTCGGCTTCGCCGCGCTGGACCGGCTCACGGCCCCGGCTACCGGCCCGGCCCGGGTCCAGGCCGCGGTAGCGCCGTTGGACTGGGACAGGCTGCTCGCGACGCTCGAGGCGAAGCGCCGGCGGCCGATGTTCGAGGCGATGCGGCCGGCGCGCGAGGCGAGCACCGCGCGCGATGAGGAGCTGGCCAGCCGGCTACGCAAGGCCGGAAACCCGGCGGCCCGGATCCGGGTGCTGGAGGACGCCGTACAGGTCGAGCTCGCGGTGGTCCTCGGCCGCCCGGCCGGTTCCCGGATGGATCGCGAACTCGGCTTCTTCGACGCCGGGATGGACTCGATCACCAGCGTCGAACTACGCGACCGGCTCGCCCGGCGGCTGGGCGCCGAGGTGCCCGCCACCGCGGCCTTCGAAAACCCGACCGTCGCGGCGCTGGCCAGGTTCCTCCTGTCCGAGCTCGTCGGCGAGCCGGCCGAGCTGGCGAAGCCGGCCAAGCTGGCGAAGCCGGCCAAGCTGGCGAAGCCGGCCGGGCAGGCACCGGCCGGGCAGGCACCGGGCGGCGCGGTCGGGCGGGATGTGGGCCTGGCCGGGCTCGAAGCGGAGCTGGCCCACCTGGCCGAGGACGACCTGCTGGAGCTCCTCAAGCAGGAGTTGGAAACGGGAGGCACGGCATGACGACCGATGACGGGACCGCCGCGCCCGCCGAGCGGGACAGCCGCTCGCAGCGCGAGGAACTGCTCCGACGCGCCCTGCTCGAGGTGAAGGCGGCACGGGCCGAGGCCGCCGCGCTGCGGGCAGCCCGCCGCGAGCCGATTGCGGTGGTGGGGATCGGA
>NZ_JBDJAV010000112.1:0-6200 GCF_039649625.1 Plantactinospora sp. ZYX-F-223
CAACGCCTCCGCGAACGTCCTCACCATGTCCCGCAGCAGGTCCGGCGATGCCGACGCGAGGTGCTCACGAAGGAAGCCGGTGGGGTCGGTAGGCTCGGGTACGGCCATCGTGGTGCTCGCCGGCACCGCAGACTCCCTCGGGTCCGGCACAGGTCGTGATTCAGCCCCATCAACCCAGCTATGGGGCGGCGACGTCGTGGACGTTGCAGAGGGACCGGGCCATCCCTGCTGGTTCGTCGAGACGTCTGCGTTTCGTCTGCGCTGGCCTACTCGGTTCACGGTGGAGTCGCCACAGGACCAAGGCGACGGCACACCGTTCTACCTGCACGGGCCGGGCGAGGCGGCCATCTTTCCTCAGGGTCCGGTATCCAGGGAACGGCTGGTAGATCCGCGCGCCCTGGTTGCCGTCGGACGGTTCTGGATCAGCGCGTGGCGGATGGCGGCTTTGGAGTCATCGAGTTGGGCTATCAGCACAACGAAGAGCCGTGGTGGCAGGGGCATTGAGCCACTTTCATCCTGCGTAGCGGTCGGCTTCGACGTGGTGCAGGACGAGGATGGCCTGCACGATCGCGGTCGCTCGACGTGGGCAGCAGCGCAGCTTGGCAAGGATTCTCCAGGTCTTGAGCGTGGCGATGGCGCGTTCGCCGCGGGCATGGATCTTCGCGTGCGCCCGGTTCACTGCCTTCTGCCGGCGTGACAGCTTTGGTCGGAATCGGCTCCGTTTGAACGGCGTCCGCACGCTGCCGCAGGCACCCTGGTAGCCCTTGTCGGCAAAGGTCATCACGCTTGCCCTGGTCAGGGCATCGACGATGCCGTGGGTGCGGGCTGCGGTCAGGTCGTGCGCCGAGCCTGGCAATGCCGGTGACGCCCACACCAGCCGACCGGCGGCATCCGCGATGACCTGCACGTTGACGCCATGCCGCTTGTGCCTTCCGGAGTAGTACGGCTTCTGCTCGGCGACCCGGTCGATCGGGATCAGCGTGCCGTCCAGGATCGCGTAGGCCAGGCTTCGGACCCGCTTCATGGTCGTGGCCAGGTCCTCGGCAGCGGCGGCGAGTAGGGCGATCGCTTAGGTGATGCAGTCGGCTGACGGTCTCGGTGCGTTTCGACCGAGAGTGTCGCGGCGATCGACCAGCAGCCGCAGCGAGACGCTGTCGTCATCGGCGGTGACCTGCCGCAATCCCTCGGTGCGCAGGGCGGCCACAGCCACGGAGTATGCATCGGCGGGATCGGTTTGCGGCCCTGGCCGGTGGCGAACACCCGGGCCCGGGCGGAGAGTTTCGCGGGCACGTCGAGGTGGCCTGAGCCGCCGCCCGGTCACCCCACACCCACCGCTGGTCCGCCACTGGAGGGTCAGGGTCGAAACGGCAACGCGACCTGCTTATGGATCGAGCCCAGGCTACCGGCGTCCTGCTCCCACGACGCCCCGTATCGGCGGCGAGTGCGGACTCTGGAACTTGATCGCCCATGTTCCGGTACGGGTCGATGAGGTTTCGATCACCCGGTCCGGAATCGTCCGGACGTGCTGACTCCTCCACCACCGGTCGCTGCACATGTCGGCACATCGGCCATCGCTCGCCCCGGCGCTGCTCAGCCCGATGTGCGCGTTCGTAGAATGTCGGATCGTGGCGGCTTCCCCGATCCGACTGCGCCGGCCATCTCGTTTCGACATCGCGCTGGCCACCGGTTTCGGGACTGCCGGGCTGGTGCATCCGCTTCGGCAGGCGGACCTGGCTGATCCCTGGTCTCTGGTGGCCGGGCTCTTCCTGCTGGTGGTGGCGGCTGTCGCGGTCGTGTGGCGACGGCAGTTCCCACTTTCGGTGCTGACCGTGGTGACGGCGGCGGCGTTCACCTGCCAGCTGGCCGGGGCCGGCGGTTCGGCGGGTCTGCTCGTGGCGCTGGCGTTGTACACCGTGACGGCGTCTCGCCCGTGGTGGTGGGCGGTGGGCTGCGGACTCGCCGTGGCGCTGACCGCTGCCGTCGCGGTGGGGGTCGGGGCAGGCGGGGGCGGTCCGCGTCCGGAGGATCTGGTGTGGGTGACTGGCACGGTGATGGCCACCGGGATGATCGTTCGAGGGGTGCGGCGCACCCAGGCCGGGGCGGTCGAGCGTGCGGAGGCCGCGGCCCGGTCGCGGGCCGAGCGTGAGCTGCAGCGGATGGCCTACGAGGTGCACGATGTCGTCACGCACAGCCTCGCGGTGATCAACGTGCAAGCCGGGGTCGCCGCCCACGTCGCAGACCAGCGACCGGAGCAGGCCAGGGAGGCGCTGGTGGCGATCAAGATCGCGAGCCGGACGGCGCTGGCCGATCTCCGGGCGTCGGTCGGGGTGCTGAACAGCCCGGTTGGCGGGCCGGCGGTTGCCGGTTCCTCAGAGCTGGCGGGGCTGGCCCGGCTGGGTGAGCTGGCCCGGGCGGGTGAGTCGGCCGGGCTGACCGTCGTCGTACGGGGCGAGCAGGGTGACCTGCCGGCCACCGTCGACCGGGCGGCGTTCCGGATCGTACGGGAGGCGGTGACCAACACCGTCCGGCATGCCGTGGGCGCCCGGCAGATCACGATCGACCTGATACGGCGAGGAGACGTGTTGCGGCTGCGGGTGCGCGACGACGGTCGTACGCCTCCGGTTCCGGTCCCGGGCAGCGGCCTGCGCGGCATGGCCGATCGGGCCGCCGAGCTGGGCGGCCGGCTGTCCGCCGGACCTACCGCAGGCGGCTTCCAGGTAGAGGCGGACCTGCCGACCACCCGGCGGCCCGACGCGGACAACGGGCCGACGGGGCCGCGATGATCAGGGTCCTGCTCGCCGACGATCGGCGGCTGGTCCGGGCCGGATTCCGGCTGCTGCTGGAGAACGAGGTCGGCTTCGAGGTCTGTGCGGAGGCCGCCGACGGACGGGAGACGGTCGAGGCCGTCCGCACCGCCCGTCCTGACGTCGTGGTATTGGACATCCGGATGCCGGGCACCGACGGGTTGACCGCACTCCGGTTGCTCGCCGCCGATTCCGACCTCGCCGGTACGAGGGTACTGGTGCTGACCACGTTCGACCTGGACGAGTACGTGTTCGAGGCATTGCGGGTCGGCGCGAGTGGTTTCCTGCTCAAGGACGCCGAGCCGGCGGAGCTGCTCCGCGCGATCCGACTCGTCGCCGCCGGAGAGGCGCTGCTCGCCCCGAGCGTGACCCGTCGGCTGATCGCCGCCTTCGCCGACGGCCGCCGTGACGGACCCGCCGACGAGACCAGACTCACCGCGCTCACGACCCGGGAACGGGAGGTGCTCACCCTGGTGGGAGGCGGGCTGACCAACAGTGAGATCGCCGAGCGTCTGATGGTCAGCCCGGCCACGGTACGCACCCATATCGGGCGGGTCCTCACCAAGCTCGATGCCCGCGATCGGGTGCAACTGGTCATCCTCGCCTACGAGACGGGCCTGGTCACCGCGTGCCACCGCGAGTGAGCCGGCGCGTGCGGGCCGCCTGGACTACGTCGAGACGTGGACCTGCGGCTACGTCAGCACGACGATGTGGCGACCCCGCCCAACCCGGCAGAGTTACGGCGCTGGCCAGCCAGGCCCGCACCGGAACTCCCGGAGGGTGGAAGTGGGAAAGTTTCTGCTCAGTGTGCACGTGCTCGCGGCGATCGTCTTCATCGGACCGGTGACGGTGGCCGTGAGCCTGTTCCCACGCTACGCGCGTACGGCATTGACCGGCCGGGGCACCGGCGACCTCGCTGTGACCCGGTCGGCGGCGGTGGCCGCGCTATTGCACCGGATCAGCCGGGTGTACGCGCTGCTCGGCCTCTCCGTACCGGTGGCGGGGCTCGCCGTGGCCGTCGAGCTGGATGTGCTGGCCGACGGTTGGCTGGTGGTGTCGATCGTCCTCACCGCGGCCGCCGCGGCCCTGCTCGGGCTCGTCGTGTTGCCCGCGCAGCGCGGCGCCATGGTCGCGCTGGACGCCGACGGGCCGGACGCCGAATCGGCGCGGGCGAGATCGCTCGCCGGTTCCTCCCGGCTGGCCGCCGCGGCGGGCGTGTTCGCGTTGCTCTGGGCCGTCGTGGTCGTGCTGATGGTCTTCCGTCCCGGCTCCACCACCGGAGTCTGACCGTGACGGAGCTCCGCTGGCTGCACACTGCCGCCGGAGGCGAGGCCATGACCCTGCTGGCGCTGCTGGTGAACCTGTCGACGGTGCGTGCCGACTGGCTCAGCTCCACTGTCGGGCCACTGCACGGCTTCGCCTGGCTCGCCACGATCGCCCTGGCCTGGTCGGCTCCGCTGCCCCGTACGGCCCGGCTGCTGGCCCTGGTGCCCGGCGTCGGCGGCATGCTCGTCCTCCGGCATGCCCGCCGCACCCACTGAACAATCCCCAGCCGAGCCTCCTCCCGGAGACACCGATGACAGACCTGTACCCGCACCTGCCGTTTCCCTCGACCGCCCTGCATGCGACGACGCTGCGGTACGCCCGGCGGAAAGAGCCCGCGCCGATTTTCAACCACAGCCTGCGTAGCTACCTCTACGGCAGGTCGGTCGGTGACCAGCAGGGCCTGCGCCCCGGTCGCGACTACGACGACGAACTGCTATTCCTCGGTGCGCGCTGCACGACATAGGACTGAGCGACGAGGGCAACGGACCGCAGACGTTCGACCTCGCCGGTGTCGATCTCGCCGCCGACTTCCTCACCCGCGAAGGGCTGTCACCGGACCGGGTGGAGATCGTCTGGGACGCCATCGCCCTGCACCTCATCGCCCACGTCGCGATGCGCAAACGCCCGGAGATCGCCCTGGTCAGCGTCGGGGCTGGAGTCGATCTCGGCGCCGGACCAGGGGCGCTACCGGACGGGTACGCCGACCAGGTGCACGCCGTACTCCCGCGGTTGCACGCCGCCCCGGCGATCCGGGACGCGATCGTCAACCAGGCCCTCGACGATCCGCAAAAGGGCCACCGCTGAGCCTCGCGGGAGAAACTCGTCCGCCAACACACCGGAATCGCCTGGCCCAGTTGGGAGCAACTCACCCAATCTCCGGGCTGGCACGACTACGACGGATACGGACAATAGCGGCGATGTCGCTCTCGGCAAGACCGCTCATCAACCAACCTGCTCAAACACGGCTTGGAGTCGCGATGCACCACCGAGCGGTTCCCGGGCGGCCGGCCCGCCATCAGTTCACGGACGCGCTGCTGACGGTTGCGCAGTTCGGTCAGGCGCACCTCTTCTTCGGAAACCTCTACGAGGCGGTCGTGAAGGTCCCGGACCGATTCGCCGAACACCGCGACCTGGCCACTCCACCGGGGGCAACGGCGAGCCTCGCGTCGCTGCTCCGCCCCGGCAGCCCGGTGCTCTACTTCGTGCCGAGCGGCCCGATCACCGTCGCGATGGCGGTCGGCGCGCTGGCCACCGGCTGGCGGGGCCCGAACCGCCACTGGCTCACCGCCTCCGCTGCCGCCACCGTGGCGATGGCCCTGCAAACGGCTCATCTCAACCGCACGGTCAACAGGCCACTCTTCCTTCACCAGACAGAGCCGACAACCGCCGAGCGAACCGCGCTGCTGCGCCGCTGGTACCGGATGAACGCTATCCGGATGGCGACCCTCGCCATCGGCTGGGTCACCGCCCGGCAAGCAAAGACTCGAAACTACGATCGACTGGACGCCCCGCCACCCATGGCGGTTTGTCGCTGTTTCGAGCAAACGACCGGGTCCACTGCTAGGGCCACCCGCGCGACGGCATCGAGCTGCCCCTCGCTGGAATCCCTCAAGGGACTCTTCTCTTACCCGATCACGCGCAGCCACCGACAATGGCTGGCTGCGGCCATGCCGTGGACTAACCGGGCCAGGTCCGCCGCCCCTTCGGCGTCGTCGGCGCGGCGCACCACCCTCGAAGGATCGGCGCGACCTCGTCGAGCTCGAACGCGCCCGCGCAGCAGCACGAACTGGAGTACCAGCCGGGCAAGGCGAGCGTTGCCGTCGTCGAACGGATGGAAGAAGGCGATGTCGAGGTAGGCCCGGGCTGCTCGGGCGTCACCGATGTCTCCGGATCGGCGGCCTACTCCTGCACCCCGACCACGAGCCACCCAGCCCGACGGAATGGGAACAGTGGCATCCGGTCACCGGCACAGCGATCACCAAGCAGCACGTGACCGCCCACGCGACAGGGCCACGCCGGACGACACCCGCCTCGTCCACTCACACTGCCAGCGCCGGGCAACCTGCGCCC
>NZ_JBDJAV010000113.1:0-5626 GCF_039649625.1 Plantactinospora sp. ZYX-F-223
CAGGCGATACGACTCCATGCGCAGGACCGGGATTTACCGCGGTAAAGCCATCCGAGGCATTCAACGGTGCTGATGCTGCCGACGGGAAGGGCACTGTGGCCCTGCCGGCGGTCACCGCGCGTCGCGCCCGACGGTCGCTGAGGAACGCGGTGTGACGCCCAGGGAGCTAGGTGGCGTGAGCGGTGAGGCGCCGAGCACTGATGTCGTCCGGGCGGACGGTCAGTCGTCCTGGGCGCGGTGGAACCACCAGTCGTCGCGGATGTGCGTCCATTCCTCGCCGGGCCCGGTCGTCGCGGGTGGTGAGCCGACGTCGGGCAGGTACACGTACTCCCAGTTGTACCGCCAGGAGTGCTCCTCGATCTGGACGTAGATCCCTCCTGCCTCCCGGAAGATCCGCTCGACCGCCACACCGGACCGCTCGACGGCGTCTGTCACCTCGCCGAAGTCCGCCCGTGCCTCGGCGTCGAACGGCACCAGGTCCTGGCACTCGGGGGCTCCGTCGCGGTAGTTGCCACGGGGGTACTCCAGGATGCGACATGGCCCCGGTTCCAGGAGGTAGTAGGAGACCTCAAGCTCCTCGACCGCGGGCAGCACTTCCGTCTCGAGACGATCCACGTCCGCATGCCGCTGGTCGAATCCGGGAGCTCTGCCCGGGACGAGGTCTCCCAGGGCACGGATGGCCTCACCGCCGGGCACGCTCACCGTGCCGAGGCCAGGCACGGACAGCGGGCCTGCGAGCATGAGGGCAAGGCAGACGGTGGCCGCGCCGGCCGCGGCCAGGACGGAGTTTCGGCGCCGGCGACGCAGCGCACCGCGCGCCCGGGAGGTGATGGCACGTGCGTCAAACCGTGCGGCCGGTAGGCCCGGGGCACGGGTGCGAAGGTAAGCCACGACGGCGTCGTCGGGCAGGATGTCGCGCGCGGCCGTCGGCTCGGCCGCCGTCGACCGCGGCTCGCGGGTGGGATCCATCACTGCCGCCCTTCCGTGAGCAGGGTGCGCAACCGGACCAGGGCCCGTGCGTTGTGGGACTTGACGGTGCCGACCGAGACGGCGAGCTCCCTCGCGGTCTCGGACTCGGTCAGCCCCAGCAGGTGACGCAGCACCACGACCCGTCGCTGGGCCAGGGGGAGTTCGGCCAGGAGGCGGACGACTTCGTTGCGTCCATCGACGGTGTCGGCGTGGCTCGGCGTCGCGCGCTGGGGCAAAGTGTCCGGGGAGGTGAGCACCTCCAGGCGGACAAGGCGCCAGCGGTCGATCCGCAGGTTCACCAGTACCTTGCGGGCGTACGCCCGGGGGTCGGTGCTGCGGGCGCGGTCCCAGGACCGGTAGGTGCGTTCGAAGGTGGTCTGCACCAGGTCCTCGGCGTAGGTCCGGTCGCCAGACAGCAGCAGCGCGACACGGAGAAGGTACGGCCCGACGTCGGCCACGAACGCCTCGAACTGCTCGTCTCGGCTCCCGGACAACCGGGCCTCGATGCGCGGGTGCGCGCCGGACGGCTCGGTGGCCTCCGGCGCACTCACGGGTTTGGCGTTCACATCCGACCGCCTCGCATGCTCATACCCTCCACCACGGCAGCACCCGCCGGATGGTTGTCACCGGTTGCCACAAACAGCCGGGAAAGCGGCGAACTCATCGCCCCTTCTCCCCGGCAGGCCCGGATACTGAAGGCGCTGGACCGCGACCCGACCGGCTGAGCCGGCCGGTGAGCCTGTTTACCGTCGGTAAGAGCTGGGTGTTCTTTTCCGTTACTTCGGCGGCACCTGGGGGACTGTACAAATAACTTGGCCCTGTCTCACATTCGGTTTGCGCCGTGAGGCGCTGTGGTTCGAGCGGAGGCGTGAACGCTGACGGCGATCTGGCAGTTGCCGACCTTGCCCAGTGTCCCGGAATACTGCCGGGCCACACACGCCGACGCCGGACCGTCCTTGGCGAAACCGGTGTCGTCAACCACCCACACCCGCGGTGCCACCACCTCGACCGCGGTCGTCGCGAGTCGCCGCCGCACCCCGGTCACGTCCCACGTCGACGAGGTCAGAAACTGCTGCAGCTGCTGATGATCCACCCCGAGACGAGCAGCCATCGGCTGCATCGATTTACGACGCCCATCAAGCATCAACCCGCGCAGATACCGCACACCCGTCTCACGCTGATCCACCCGAGGTAGCCCCGCGAACACCTCCGCCGCGAACCCCTCGAGCTGCTGCCGAAGCTGCGCTGCTGCGGCTGCGGCTCGGCTCGTCCGAAACACGCTGATGGCTCAGTGCGGGCGCCGCGGCGTTCGCCCCGGCCGCGCTCACGTTCCTGGCCGACCGGCCCGGTCAGCGGTTCGGTGGTGGCTCGTCGAATAGGACGGACCACTGCCGTTCGAAGTACTGCCTGATCGAGTGCCGGTAGGCGTCGATGTCCTGCTGCGTGGCCGCGTGGCCACCGCCCCGCTCGGGCAGGTCGGGCGTGACGTGCGGGCCCGAACTGCGCAGATCCTGCAGGGTCTGGCCGAGGGCCTTGCGGTACCGCCGGATCAGGTCGCGCAGGTTCGTCACCTCGGCGTTCTCCCGGGGGGTCGGGGTTCCGCCCTCGTAGCGATCCGAGTTCAGGACCGTAAGCTGGCGCTCGAGGTATTCGTTGAACCGCCGGTCGTGCTGATCGAGGTGGGTGCCGAGCATGGCCAGCTCGGCGCCGTGACCCTCCAGCTTGCCGGGCTGCTGGGCGATCAGGTCGAGGTCTCGGAACTCGTTCTCCAGGAAGGCGCGGACCCGGGTGCGGTACTCACGCTCGAACTGCTTCATGTCCTCGACGATCTTCTGCAGGTCCGGGGTCATGCCGGCCGTCACGTCGGCCGCGGCACCCGCCCCGGCCGGGACCGCCGTCAGTTTGGCCTCGGCCAGCGCGCTCGCCGCGGCGGCGGCCACCCGAGGCACCCCGTCGTCGCACAGGCCGGTGAGCACACGCCGGGCCTCCGCCGCGACGGACGGGTCCGGGCCGGCCATCAGGTCGGTCAGTTCGGTGACGGCGCCGATCCGGCCGGCCGGCTCCGTGTGCGAGACGAGGTCGAGCAGCCCTGGGCTCAACACCGAGGGCACCTGCTGTCGCATCCGGCTGCGGGCCACATAGAACCCGCCCTGCACGCCGAACTCCCACTTGGACGGTGTCTGGTCGGCCGTGCGCTGCCGCACCTGGTCGTAGACGTACTCGTACATCTCGCCGATCGAGATGAACCCGTCACGGTCCCGGTCCGCCTCCCCGGTCCGGATGCCGTGCACCAGCGCGTTAGTGAAGATCGAGGGCCGCGGGGCACTGCCGTCCACCAGCTGCTCACCCTCGAAGGCATATTCGGTCGCGGTCGACGCGGTGATGATGGCGCGGCCCCGGCCCTGCTCCAGGTGGCCCATCGGGAACTGGTCGACGACGTCGACCGCGCTGACCCGGGCGGTGCGCGCGATCATGCCGCGTTCGAAGGCGCCGCCGAAGCAGCAGTCCAGCAGCAGGACCACGCTGCCGGCCCGGCTGCGGCGCATCTGACGGCTCACCCAGGCCGCCTCGATCCCGGTCGACGCGAGGCGTCGGTTGGTCGTGTTGGACGCCGCGAGCAGCAGCTCACCGTTCGCGTCCTTGATCCCGTGGCACGAGAAGTGCAGCAGGACCAGGTCGCCGCGGCCCCGCTCGGCCAGCAGGTCGTCGATTCGCTCCCGAGTGTCGGCGTAGGTCGCGTTGTGTAGCACCGACACCTCGAACCCACCCAGCGCGGGATCGCCCAGCACGTCGGCCAGCGCTTCCGCGTCGGCGGAGGGCGCGGCGAGCCGGCCGAGGTTCGGATCGTCGTAACGATCAACCGCCACGATCAGGGCCAGCCGTCGGCGTTGCATGCGCTCAGCCCCGCGAGACAGCCTTGATGAACTCGTCGACCAGGCGTTCCTGCTGCTCGGAGGTCGCGGCGGTCAGGCGGATGGTGTGGTCGCCGACCGTCATCTCCACCTCGTTGCCACGCGGCCTGGACCCGGCCCACGCCTGCATCAGACCGACCACACTGGTGATCAGGCCGGTGGACTGCTGCAACACGACCAACACGGCGCCGACGGCGGCCACGTCGACCGCCCGGGCGCCGGGGGGAATCTCGCCTGCGCCGACAGGCCGCACCTCGTCGACGTCGAGATCCAACAGCTCCTGACGCAGGCGGACGGCGGACTCCTCCACGTCGGCCGGGTCGTCGCCGGCCGCGCGGACCGTAATCAGCATCTCCACCGTTGCTCAGCCTCCAGACAGATCGTTGCCATAGTGCCCGACCGGCCGCCTGCGCACAGTGTCGGGAAGCCGTCAATCCCACCGAGGGGTGGCGCCGGCCGGCGGATTCACGGTGGTGATCAGGTTCGGAGATAGATCACGGTAGCCTGAGTACGATGCCGCACCTCCACCGGGCCGGCGAGAGCGCCCCGCCCAGATGACCCGCCGCCCCCGCCGCACCGTGTTGTCGCTGCTGATTCTGGCGGTGGTGCTGACCGTGCTCGGCATGGTGCTGCTCCGGCCGACCGGTGCCGACCGGCCGGCGACGCCGACGGATCGATCGAGGCGAACGGACGGGTCGAGGCGGTCAACCCGGCGCGGGCGGCGGTCGAGGAGCTGTATGGCCCGCCCGTCACGCCGCCACCGCCAATCCCGCTTGGAGGCCTGGGCGCCGCCGCCTGAACATACCCGCGTCGCTGAGCGCCGCCGCGCCCAAGAAGCCCCGCACACTTCGTCTGCTTCCGGGTCCGCCAGGCGCGGTGCCGATCCTGCAATGCCACCAGCTGAGCCGCTCCCTGCCGTTCTACGCGACGCTCGGGTTCCAGGCCGAGGAACTGCCCGGCTACGCCGTTCTGCGCAACGGCCCGACCGAACTGCACCTCTTCCCAACCATTCATGCCTCGCCCGGCGGCTGCTTGCTCCGGATCACAGACGCACCTGAACTCCGGAAACGCCTCAGAGGCCAGGACATGCTGGGCCCGCTCGACGACACCGTTCCTGGCATGATGTCGTTCCAGCTCACCGACCCCGACGGCAACCACCTGATATTCGTCAGCAGCGGGTAACACGGCAGACCGGCATCTGTGTCCACCACGTCAACATCTTTGAGTGAGCGTTTTAGATGTGTGTTGGTCGGGTGTGTCGGACAGTGGGTCCGATCGATGGGAGGGTCTGGGTCGGTAGTCCGGTATGGAACGAACTCGCCGGTACCCGTCTGACCTGACCGACACCCAGTGGGAGATCATCGAGTCGATGCTGCCTGGCCAGAAGTGGATGGGCAGACCGGAGAAGCATTCCCGCAGGGCGATCTGATGTTCCCCGGGTTTCACGGAGTCGTCGTGGTTGGTTTCATGCCACGCACAGGGACATCGGTCGGACTCTCTCATACTCGATCGGGCTGAGCTGTGGCGGCGTTGCCGGTTGTGGAAGATCTCGAGGTACTCGAAGATCGCGTTGGCGAGCTCGATACGGGTGCGCCACCGCTGTCGATCGAGGAGTTCGGTCTGCATGCGGCCCCAGAACGACTCCATCATGCCGTTGTCGTAGCAGTCGCCGATCGAGCCCATCGACGGCGCGAGGCCGGCGTCGTGGACCTGACGGGTGAAGACCCAAGAGGTGTACTGCTTAG
>NZ_JBDJAV010000114.1:0-5571 GCF_039649625.1 Plantactinospora sp. ZYX-F-223
GAGGAGCAAGCGGCGTGGTTTCAGCGCGGCCCGATGAACTCGGTCCGCACGCTCCACGCGAACTGAATCAGCAGGGTTACCGGGGATTTCTCGGCAATGTCATGCATCACCTTCAAATCGTCGGGGTCAGGCTCTTCGCTCAGCGTGATCGTGCGCTGCAGGTAACGCTCTGCGCCTTCCTGCTCGGGTTCGTGGTAGTCGATCTCGACAGTGATGTCACCGGCGGTGTCGTACTTATAGTCGACATACTGCCGCAGCGTCTGAGCAGTGCACGACGCGAGCGCCATCAACAGGTACTCCGTCGGCGTCGGGCCTTCGCCGAGTGTGCCGTTGTGCGGTTCATCGGCGACGAACGTGAAGCTGCGGGTGGTCATGTCCGTGCGCCGGCGCTCAGTCGCCGGTAGGACAACTCGGGCGGATGCGACGACACGATCCCGATTGGTTTCCATCAGCCGGGCCTTCCTGTAGATCCTGGTGGTGACGGTCCAGTTACTCGAACCAGCTGCTGAGCCGCGGTCTGAACGGGGGTGCGGCCGGGCGTACCACCCATGACTAGTACCCGCGAAGACTAGCCTTCACGGACCAAATCGTCCAGTTGGCCGCTTTGTTGATCAGCGCCGCGCGGCTCTCGTGAACCATCGCCTCGGGATATTAAGCTACGCGGAGCGGCGGTTAGGACGAAGCCGTCCCCCCAGCTCAACTCGCGTCGACCCGAATCTGGATGGCAGCGGGTCGTCGGTTTAGCGGCGCACCTCACCTGCGGACCTGACGGCGGTGCGCGTGCCGCACCGTCCTGCGCAGGTGGACCTTCAAGTCCAGACCAGGCGGCAGGCTGGCTGGGCGCTGATGGCTGTACGATCGCGGCTGCGGAAACAGTTCGGGTACGTTCGCGGTCGTGGTGAGCGCGGTCACGTCGGTAATGCGATGGCGCTCAACCCAGACAGGCTCAGGTACGTCTTGTCCCCGGCGTCGACGATCGTTGCCAATACGTGATCGCACGACCGGCAGCGTGCGACGAGCCCGGGTGCGTCCGGATAGACAACGGCCTCGGCGATCGAAGCGATCTGACTGCAGTTCGCGCACCGGGCTTGCAGGGCAGTGGGGTCTGGGACGAACAGGTTGGCGAGTGCGCCCGCGAGTACGTTGCCGTCTAGTGGGATAGTCATCACAGGCCTCCGAATCGTTCGGTGAGGATGTCGCGTGCCGAATGCCCGAGCTCCAGCAACCAGGCCGCGATTGTTTCCACGAAACCTGTGGATCCGCACACGAATATGCGCGCACGCTCGTGTGGCGCAGTTGTCATCGAGGCCAGGGAATCTCTGGTGAGGCGCCCGACCGTCCCTGCCCAGCCCTGGGGCGCCTGTCGTGTGTAGACGTAGTCGACGGTAAACGACGGCCGCACGAGTGCGGCGAGCTCGTCGCGGAAGTAGACGTGTGCCGGTGTGCGGACGGAGTAGAGGAGACGGAACAGCGATGGGTCCGACGCGGCTGCGTGGGCTGTGGCTATCGCATGGAGCGGGACCACGCCTGATCCGCCGGCGATGAGCTGGACTGGTCGGTTGCTAGAGCCCGGACGCCAGAGAAAGTACGAGCCCAGTGGTCCATGGATCTCAAGCTTGTCCCCGGCGCGTACCTCGCGGACAAGGAACGGGGAGACCTCGCCGTCTGGCAGTTCGTTGATCCCGAGGACGATCCTTCCCGGTTCGGAAGTGGCGAGTGAGTAGGAGCGGGTCGCCTGATAGCCGTCGGGAGCGGTGAGGCGCACGTCGAGATGCGTGCCCGCCTCGCTGCCGGGCCAGGTGGGCACGTCGAGGATCAGACGCACGGCGTTCGGTGTCTCTGGCCGGGTCTCGACGACCGTGGCGACGTGCCAGGTCGGGGGTCGATGGCGCGTCTGCAGAGGTGTGGCTGTCTGATCAGTCACCAGTAGCGCTGTTCCTGCCACGGATCACCGTAGATGTGGTAGCCGTGCTGCTCCCAGAACCCCGGGTCGTTCGTCGGCATCATCGTCAGGCCGCGGATCCATTTGGCGCTCTTCCAGAAGTAGAGGTGCGGGACGAGCAGGCGGGCCGGGCCACCATGCTCAGGGTCGAGCGGCTCTCCGTCCGCCTCGATGGCGATCCACGCCTTGCCGTCGAGAAGGTCCTCGAGGGGGAGGTTCGTGGTGTAGCCACCGTAGGACCGCGCCATCACGTAGTCGTACTCGGTTTCGACGTTCTCGAAGAGCTTGTCGAGGCTGACGCCACGCCAAGGCATGTCGAGCCTTGACCAGTGGGTGACGCAGTGGATGTCGACCGCGACGTCCTCGACCCCGAGTGCGAGGAGTTCTTTCCAGCTCCAGTGGCGCTCGGTGCTGCCCTCATCGCGGATGACGAAGTCCCACGTGTCTGTGTCGACCCGGGGTGTGGGACCCGCGGACAGGACCGGCCACCTCTGGACCAGAGCCTGCCCGGGCGGGAGCCGGTCGTCGGGCTTGCGCCGGTGTCCGGAGAAACCACGAGTAGCAAAAGACAACGCTCGCTCCCATCTTCCGTGATCGGTCGCGCGGGGTCCTGGAATTCGTCGTCGTGAACACCGAACCACGAGCGCAAGCGCGCGCCGCCGACGTCATCCCACGGATGCCGCTCGCGCGGGCAGCGCCCCGTGGGACGACGTTCGAGACGATACTCTAGCTGGACGATTTGGTCCATCCAGATTTTACCGATCTTCGGTTGCTTGGAGCATCGGGCCCGTTCGGCTGGCCGAGGGCGCCCCTCCCGCCTGGCCCGCACGGGACGATATAGTCCTCGGAGTGGGGGTCACAGGTTGTTCCGAGTTGGTGCCACTGCGAGAGGGTGGCGGCCAGTGTCGTGCCCGAGGTCAGGAGAGTTCGATGGACGGTATGCCCTCCGGTACGGACGTTGTCGATGGTCAGCTGGTTGAGGCGGCGGACATGATCTTCGCCCTGACCGCTGCGCAGTTCGTGTTCCAGGACGGTGCGACCCAATCGTTCACGGCGGATGGTCGAACCACCTACGTCGAGCGAGGCGTGCCGTCAGCTGGCGAGTGGTCCGTTGCGGGTGACGGGACCTTCGCGTCGTGCTGGCCGCCGACGTACCGAGCGACGTACACAGTCCGCTGGATCGTCGAGAACGGAGTGCCTGTGGGCGTCAGCTTCACCGATACCCGCAGCGGAGTCGGCTACGACGGCCGGTACCGGAGCGCGGCGTCGTAGCCGGCGCTGACGATGCCAACTCGATCTGCGTGACAAGACCCGAGTTCCGGCGCCGCTGATAGCTGGCGGACCGAAAGTGCCGTGCTAGCCAGGATCGGATAAAGGGAGGTGCCGGGATGAAAGCGATTGTGGTGACGGACCAGGCCGCGGGAACGGCCGGGATGACGCTGGTGGACCGGCCGGGACCGGACACGGCGAGGCTCGCCAGCCTTGAGGGCGCGAGCTACGGCGATGTGGTCGTTCAGGTCCATGTGTCGGGATTCACTGGGAACGAGCTGGAGTGGCCGTCGACCTGGGTCGATCGCCTCGGCCGTGACCGGACGCCGTCGATCCCCGGCCATGAGGTGGCCGGAGTGGTGACCGCCCTCGGCTATGGAACGACGGGGCTGTCGGTGGGACAGCGGGTGTTCGGCCTCACGGACTGGACGCGCGACGGCACCCTCGCGGAGTACACGGTCGTCGAGGCGCGTAACCTCGCGCCGCTGCCGGGCGACGTCGACTTCACGATGGGCGCGGGCGTCGCGATGGCGGGCCTGACCGCGTGGCAGGGGTTGTTCGATCACGGCCACCTCCGGGCGGGGCAGAGCGTCCTTGTGCACGGCGCGGCCGGTGCAGTCGGCTCGGTGGCAACCCAACTCGCCCGCGAGGCCGGCGCCCACGTCATCGGCACGGGACGCGCTACCGGCCGTCAGGCGGCGCTCGACTTCGGCGCGCACGAGTTCGTCGACCTCGGCAACGACGCCTTGGAAGAGGTCGGCGGCGTCGATCTGGTTTTCGACGTCATCGGCGGCGACATCCAGAAGCGGTCCGTGGGTCTGGTCCGCGCCGGAGGAACACTGGTGACCGTCGCCGGCCCGGCCGAGGCGCGGCCCGCCGAGGGCATCGCGGTCGACTTCGTTGTGGTCTCCGATCGCGCCCAGCTGGGTGAGCTCGCGCAGCGGGTGCGGGACGGACGGGTACGGACGAACATCGGCCAGGTCGCGGACCTCGACGATGCGGTTGCCGCCTTCAACCCGACCGAGCGGGTCAAGGGAAAGACGATCATCCGCGTTCGTCCGTAAGAACTCAGGAGACACCATGGCGGGTAATCCCAAGGACATGATCACCCTGGCCAGTGCCGAGCAAGACGTGGTCCGGCTCGATCCTGTCGGGAGCCACCGGCATGGAAGACATCGTCATCACCGACAACAGCGAACTCAGCGTCTACGAGGCCACGATTGGGAGCCGGAGAGCCGCTGGGCTCGTCTACAACAAGGTCGGGAACCGCGTCGTACTGATGGCGACCTCTGTGCTCCCCGAGTTCCGGGGAGAGGAGTAGCCGCCAGGGTCATCGGCGGGGTCCCCGACGAGCTGCGCGGGCAAGGATGGACCGCCACCGTCACGTGCCCGTTCGCCGCAACTTTCGTCAATTCCCATCCGGAAAATGCCGACGTTCTGGACCCAGCATTCCCTGGGTCGCACACGGCCGGGCATGGGCCTGGTCGTTGAACACGCATGTTCACCATCAAACAAAAGGAGCAGCAAAATGAGCGACACCAACCAGTCGGCCGAAGATCTGGCGATCCTCGAACAACTCAACCTCGACTACATCCACTCGGACGAAGCCAGCGATGCCAAGCGCTTCAGTGAATTCCTTGCCGAGGATTTCATCGTGCAGACTCCGGGTGTCACCCGTAACCGCGAGGAGTACCTCGAATACATCGCCAAGCCCCGACCCATCAAAGACATCACTCTGCACGACTTCAAGATCCGCATCCTCGGCGACGTTGCGCTGATCCACGGCCGCGTCACATACACCATGATCGCCGATGGAGTGGTGCAAGAAGCGCTGTACACGGACGTGTACCAGAAGCGCGAGGGCACCTGGTTCTGCGTCTCCGCCTGCGCCATCGCTCCGGGCGCCTGACACTGATCGGGCGCAGTTCCTGAGCGCGAGACATCTTTGCGCTCGGGTAAGCACCATGCGGTAGCCAAAGGGCGGCTCAGGACAACAGAAAGGCGCAGCTCGATGCTCACCACGGCGCCAGTGACCAACGTGGTCGGCGGGGGCAGAACGCTCCGGCTGGCCTTTATATCTGCGGTGGTCTCCCTGGCGGCCGTGTTTGTGGCGGTGGGCTCAACGATCCCGCTGTTCAACATCTACCGGGCGGAGGATGGGTTCACCAACGCCGGTATCTCGATGACCGTCGTCGCCTACTCCGTCGCCACTCTCGCCACACTGTTGGTGTTGGGGCGCCTGTCCAGTCATCTGGGCCGGCGCCCCACCTCGATTGCCAGCCTGGTCCTGCTTCTGCTGGGCTGTGTGCTGCTGTTGAGCGTGCACGACGTCGGCATCCTGATCGCCGGTCGGTTCCTAA
>NZ_JBDJAV010000115.1:0-5304 GCF_039649625.1 Plantactinospora sp. ZYX-F-223
AAGATGTCCGGCGGCGTCTTACTCTCCCACACCCTCCCGAGTGCAGTACCATCAGCGCTGGAAGGCTTAGCTTCCGGGTTCGGAATGTAACCGGGCGTTTCCCCTCCGCCATAACCGCCGTAACCCTATCAACAACACAAACAACAACCCCACCCACACGAGGGGAACCTCGTTGTTCGTTTGCTGTGAATCACACAGTGGACGCGTAGCAACTTTGTAGTCAAGTCCTCGGCCTATTAGTACCGGTCAACTGAACCAGTTACCTGGCTTACATCTCCGGCCTATCAACCCAGTCGTCTCACTGGGAGCCTTACCCCCATCACTGGGGTGGGATACCTCATCTCGAAGCAGGCTTCCCGCTTAGATGCTTTCAGCGGTTATCCCTCCCGAACGTAGCCAACCAGCCGTGCCCCTGGCGGGACAACTGGCACACCAGAGGTTCGTCCGTCCCGGTCCTCTCGTACTAGGGACAGCCCTTCTCAAGTATCCTACGCGCACGGCGGATAGGGACCGAACTGTCTCACGACGTTCTAAACCCAGCTCGCGTACCGCTTTAATGGGCGAACAGCCCAACCCTTGGGACCTGCTACAGCCCCAGGATGCGACGAGCCGACATCGAGGTGCCAAACCATCCCGTCGATATGGACTCTTGGGGAAGATCAGCCTGTTATCCCCGGGGTACCTTTTATCCGTTGAGCGACACCGCTTCCACACGCAAGTGCCGGATCACTAGTCCCGACTTTCGTCCCTGCTCGACCCGTCAGTCTCACAGTCAAGCTCCCTTATACACTTACACTCAACACCTGATTGCCAACCAGGCTGAGGGAACCTTTGGGCGCCTCCGTTACATTTTAGGAGGCAACCGCCCCAGTTAAACTACCCACCAGACACTGTCCCTGAACCCGATAAGGGCCCGAAGTTAGATACCCAAACCAACCAGAGTGGTATTTCAAGATTGCCTCCACCCATACTGGCGTATGGACTTCACCGGCTCCCACCTATCCTACACAAGCTAATTCAGATACCAATGTCAAGCTATAGTAAAGGTCCCGGGGTCTTTCCGTCCTGCCGCGCGTAACGAGCATCTTTACTCGTACTGCAATTTCGCCGGGCCTGTGGTTGAGACAGTGGGGAAGTCGTTACGCCATTCGTGCAGGTCGGAACTTACCCGACAAGGAATTTCGCTACCTTAGGATGGTTATAGTTACCACCGCCGTTTACTGGCGCTTAAGTTCTCAGCTTCGCCCCCGAAAGAGCTAACCGGTCCCCTTAACGTTCCAGCACCGGGCAGGCGTCAGTCCATATACATCGAATTACTTCTTCGCATGGACCTGTGTTTTTAGTAAACAGTCGCTTCCCCCTGCTCTCTGCGGCCATACAACGCTCCACCCGCAAAGGGGCTTCACGTCTCCGGCCCCCCTTCTCCCTAAGTTACGGGGGCAATTTGCCGAGTTCCTTAACCACAGTTCACCCGATCGCCTCGGTATTCTCTACCTGACCACCTGTGTCGGTTTAGGGTACGGGCCGCTCGGAACTCGCTAGAGGCTTTTCTCGGCAGCATAGGATCACTGACTTCACCTGAATCGGCTCGGCATCACGTCTCAGCCTTAACGGTGTGCGGATTTGCCTACACACCGGCCTACACGCTTACCCCGGCACAACCACCGGCCGGGCTCAGCTACCTTCCTGCGTCACCCCATCGCTTGACTACTACCCGCCAGGTTCCCACGCTCCCCCACATCAGTCCGAAGACATCAGCAGGTTCGGGTGGTTAGCACAACGAGGTTCATCACGGGCGCTCCTACACGGGTACGGGAATATCAACCCGTTATCCATCGACTACGCCTCTCGGCCTCGCCTTAGGCCCCGACTCACCCAGGGCGGATTAACCTGGCCCTGGAACCCTTGGTCATCCGGCGGAAGGGTTTCTCACCCTTCTTTCGCTACTCATGCCTGCATTCTCACTCGTGCCGCGTCCACAACTGGGTCACCCCGCTGCTTCACCCCCGGCACGACGCTCCCCTACCCATCCACACACCTGCACAACCACCCAAAAGTGATCGCGAAGTTAAAATGTGAATGCCACAGCTTCGGCGGTGTACTTGAGCCCCGCTACATTGTCGGCGCGGAACCACTTGACCAGTGAGCTATTACGCACTCTTTAAAGGATGGCTGCTTCTAAGCCAACCTCCTGGTTGTCTATGCGACCCCACATCCTTTTCCACTTAGCACACGCTTAGGGGCCTTAGCTGGCGATCTGGGCTGTTTCCCTCTCGACTACGAAGCTTATCCCCCGCAGTCTCACTGCCGCGCTCTCACTTACCGGCATTCGGAGTTTGGCTGATTTCAGTAACCTTGTAGGGCCCCTAGACCATCCAGTGCTCTACCTCCGGCAAGAAACACGCGACGCTGCACCTAAATGCATTTCGGGGAGAACCAGCTATCACGGAGTTTGATTGGCCTTTCACCCCTAACCACAGGTCATCCCCCAACTTTTCAACGTTGGTGGGTTCGGCCCTCCACGCGGTCTTACCCACGCTTCAGCCTGCCCATGGCTAGATCACCCCGCTTCGGGTCTAGAACACGCGACTACACGCCCTATTAAGACTCGCTTTCGCTACGGCTACCCCACACGGGTTAACCTCGCCACATGCCACTAACTCGCAGGCTCATTCTTCAAAAGGCACGCCGTCACCCCTAAAGGCTCCGACGGATTGTAGGCGAACGGTTTCAGGTACTATTTCACTCCCCTCCCGGGGTACTTTTCACCATTCCCTCACGGTACTCGTCCGCTATCGGTCACCAGGAAGTATTTAGGCTTACCAGGTGGTCCTGGCAGATTCACGGCAGATTACAGGAGTCCGCCGCTACTCGGGAACACCCACAAGAGAGACCAGCTGCTTTCACCTACCGGACTATCACCGTCTACGGTTGGCTTTCCCACACCATTCAGCTAACAACTGGCTTTATAACTCTCCGGAAGAGTGTCAGCTCTCCCCATGAAGTCCCACAACCCCGACCACGCAACCCCTGACAGGTATCACACGCAACCGGTTTAGCCTCAATCCGCTTTCGCTCGCCACTACTCACGGAATCACTATTGTTTTCTCTTCCTACGGGTACTGAGATGTTTCACTTCCCCGCGTTCCCTCCACACACCCTATGAATTCAGGTGCAGGTGACACCACATGACTGGTGCCAGGTTACCCCATTCGGACACCCTGGGATCACAGCTCGGTTGACAGCTCCCCCAGGCCTATCGCGGCCTCCCACGTCCTTCATCGGCTCCTGGTGCCAAGGCATCCACCGTTCGCCCTTGACAACTTGACCACAAAGATGCTCGCGTCCACTGTGCAATTCTCAACAAACGACCAACCCACAACCCACAACCCCACACCAGCAACCCCCACAACAGGGACCCGGTATGCGAGGCCAGGCCATGCCTGGACAGAGACAACAACCACACAGGTTGTTCCCTCAGGACCCAACAGGATGCTCTACACCCACCACCAGCCGCACCAACCCAAACTTTCCACACCCCCAAAAAAGGGCCGTACTCGCCATGGTCAGCCGTTGCCAGCCGTGAACTCGCCAGTGTCTCCGCCAACGAGCACCCCGCCACCACATCCGGGCAGCGCGGGCTCCTACCCGACCTTCGCCGGGAGGTGCTCCTTAGAAAGGAGGTGATCCAGCCGCACCTTCCGGTACGGCTACCTTGTTACGACTTCGTCCCAATCGCCAGCCCCACCTTCGACCACTCCCTCCCCGAAGGGTTAGGCCATGGGCTTCGGGTGTTGCCGACTTTCGTGACGTGACGGGCGGTGTGTACAAGGCCCGGGAACGTATTCACCGCAGCGTTGCTGATCTGCGATTACTAGCGACTCCGACTTCACGGGGTCGAGTTGCAGACCCCGATCCGAACTGAGACCGGCTTTTTGGGATTCGCTCCACCTCACGGTATCGCAGCCCATTGTACCGGCCATTGTAGCATGCGTGAAGCCCTGGACATAAGGGGCATGATGACTTGACGTCATCCCCACCTTCCTCCGAGTTGACCCCGGCAGTCTTCGATGAGTCCCCGCCATAACGCGCTGGCAACATCGAACAAGGGTTGCGCTCGTTGCGGGACTTAACCCAACATCTCACGACACGAGCTGACGACAGCCATGCACCACCTGTGACCGCCCCCGAAGGACCCCACATCTCTGCAGGTTTTGCGGCCATGTCAAACCCAGGTAAGGTTCTTCGCGTTGCATCGAATTAATCCGCATGCTCCGCCGCTTGTGCGGGCCCCCGTCAATTCCTTTGAGTTTTAGCCTTGCGGCCGTACTCCCCAGGCGGGGCGCTTAATGCGTTAGCTGCGGCACAGAGAACCGGAGAGGCCCCCCACACCTAGCGCCCAACGTTTACAGCGTGGACTACCAGGGTATCTAATCCTGTTCGCTCCCCACGCTTTCGCTCCTCAGCGTCAGTATCGGCCCAGAGACCCGCCTTCGCCACCGGTGTTCCTCCTGATATCTGCGCATTTCACCGCTACACCAGGAATTCCAGTCTCCCCTACCGAACTCTAGCCTGCCCGTATCGGCTGCAAGCCCACAGTTGAGCTGTGGGTTTTCACAGTCGACGCGACAAGCCGCCTACGAGCTCTTTACGCCCAATAAATCCGGACAACGCTCGCGCCCTACGTCTTACCGCGGCTGCTGGCACGTAGTTGGCCGGCGCTTCTTCTGCAGGTACCGTCACTCACGCTTCGTCCCTGCTGAAAGAGGTTTACAACCCGAAGGCCGTCATCCCTCACGCGGCGTCGCTGCATCAGGCTTCCGCCCATTGTGCAATATTCCCCACTGCTGCCTCCCGTAGGAGTCTGGGCCGTGTCTCAGTCCCAGTGTGGCCGGTCGCCCTCTCAGGCCGGCTACCCGTCGTCGCCTTGGTAGGCCATCACCCCACCAACAAGCTGATAGGCCGCGAGCCCATCCCAGGCCGAAAAACTTTCCACCCACCACCATGCAGTGACAGGTAATATCCGGTATTAGCCCCGGTTTCCCGGGGTTATCCCAAAGCCTGAGGCAGGTTACTCACGTGTTACTCACCCGTTCGCCGCTCGAGTACCCCGAAGGGCCTTTCCGCTCGACTTGCATGTGTTAAGCACGCCGCCAGCGTTCGTCCTGAGCCAGGATCAAACTCTCCAACAAAAACTAGAGAATCAAAACCCAGCAACAAAAAACACTTGTCGCCAAATCAAACAAACATTTGGCACTGGCTTATCAAGCACCCTGTTGAGTTCTCAAAGAACAACCACACACC
>NZ_JBDJAV010000116.1:0-5234 GCF_039649625.1 Plantactinospora sp. ZYX-F-223
AAGACATGTGTCCTCCCATTCAGGCTGCGCGCACGGGAGCGACAGCCTGGGTCCAGGCGATGACTTCGGTGAGCAGTTGGTGGAGTGCGGCGGTTGCCTGTGCAACCTGCCTCAAGGAGTGTTCGTCGGTGCGATGTGTGGTCGCGAAGGGCGAGGGCCGCGTCCCGGGCGTCGTTCGCGGCGCCCGGGCCCTCGTGGTGGTCGACGACCACGATCGCGCCTTCGAGGAGAGTAGGAGGAGCTGCCGTCCCGGAGCGGCGGGATTCGCCGCTCGGGCTCGGGTGGCGATCGCGGTGAGAAGGTCCAGGTAGCGGCCGAGATGACGGGCGGCGATGGTGCTGGCCGGAGCGGTGTGGTGCTGGGTGGCGGCGTTCACGATCGCGCAGCCGCGGAAGCCGGGCTCGTTGAACCAGACGCGGAGGGTGTCGAAGACCGCGGCGAGCTGGGCCGCCGGCTCGTCGCCCGCGTCGGCGGCGGCCCGGGCCAGCCAGCGTGTGACACGGTCGCTGCGGGCTTCCAGGACGGAGCGGATGAGCCCGTCCTTGGACCCGAAGTGGCGGTACAGCGTCTCCTTGGAGATGCCCGCCTCGGCGCACAGGTCCGCGATGCCCACGCCATCGAGCCGTGCTCGGCAAGGTCGAAGAGCGTCCAGCCCGGACAATGCTGGATGGGAGCGCTCAGGTCAACGCTCAAACAGTCGCGGAAATCCTCAAGCTGCTGGCGCAGCCGAGCGTGCAGATCCATATCTCGCACCTATCTTCGAAGTGGGTCAGGAACAGAGCCACCGCCTGAGCGATTCCTGACTCAGGCACTCGATCCCAGCTCAGTGCTCCTGCTCGCCGGTGCACCCGGCGACGGCTCACCCCGCGGGTCGGCTGGCGGCATGTCTTTCAGTTTTGTGCCGTGGCGACGGCGGCCGTCGCAGCATCACGAGAGTGATCCCAGTCGGCGGACGGCAGCTGCTGGCCAGGGCCGCGCCGAGAGCGGGCTTGGCTGCTGGTCGACGCGACAACCCGTACCTCAACAGCTCGAAGAATCGGACGGCCAGAAACCGAACGACAAGAACGGTTCAGGGGACAGTGGTAGCGCGAGCGACGAGCGCCGGAATGAGTGCCAGCACCGCCACCGCACCTGACAGCCCGGCCACCAGGCACGTCAACCAGATCGCCTCCGGCCCGACGACAGAGAGAAGCGTGGTGCTCAACGCTGGTCCGACAAGCCCGGCCATCGTCTTGGCCCAGCTGATCATTCCCTGGTAGCGACCACGCATCGCCGCCGGCGCCAGGTCGGCGACTATCCCTCCGGCCACCACCCCGTTACCGATCTCGCCGATCGTCCAGATGACCACCGTGAGCGCATATTGCCACGGTTCGTGGGCCAACCCAGTGCTGGCTACACCGACCGCGACGAGCGCCCAGGAGGTGGCGAGGACCCGAACGCGATCGAACCGGGTGATCATGCCGTAGAGCACCGGCTGGAGCGCGATCACGAGGACCGTGTTGACGATACCGACGAGCCCGAAGACGGTCGGTGGTAGGCCGTCGAGCCGGATCGCCAACGGGATCGCGAATTGGGTCATGCTATAGACGATCGCGGCGAGCGCGGTCATCGCCACAAACGCCATCATCACCCGGTCCTGCAAGACCACTCGGTAGCCCCCGCCGTTGGTCCGCGTCCGTTGGTCGGGTGCCTTCTTAGGGATGCCTCGGGCGACGAACATGGCGTAGATGAGACAGGTGGCGGCGTCGAGCACGAACAGCAGCCAGTAGCCGCGAGCGGCAAGGAATCCGGCGGTGGCGGCAGACGCCGCTGTACCGATGTTGACCGCCCAGTGCAGCAGGCTGAAGGCACGCGCTCGCTGGGTCGGCGTGACCGAGTCCGCGATCAGCGCCGCAGCCGCAGGCGGATACAGCCTGTTGCACATGCCGACCAACGCGGCAGCGAAGGCAAGAGTCGGCAGGTTGGGTGCGGCGAAGAGCGCGCCGAGGCTCGCCGGAGTGGCTATGAGGCCAGTGAGCAGTACGAACCTGCGCCCGACCCGGTCGGCGAGCCAGCCTCCGAGCACCGAGCCTATCGGCCCACCCAGCCCGAGGGCGACCACGATCGAGCCGGTCGCTTCTGCTGAGATGCCGCGGGAGCCGAGGTAGAAGACCAGGAACGGGACGACCATATCGCCCATTCGGTTCGCGATGGTGCCTGAAAAAATGACCCAGAACGGGCGTGACATTCCGCCGAAGCGAGTCGCAAAGGCGGTGGAGATTCGGCTGCGGGAGCGGGGAGCGGCCGGAGGTGGCACCAGGTGGAGCTGTTGTTCGGTCACTCCGTCAACCTCACCGGCTCCGCACGCCACCGAGTAGTGTTTTAGCTCGAGGCGAATGTTGGAGGTAGGGGTGCTCTCGCTTGGGTTCTCCATGCACGACGTGGCTCGTACCCGGATCACCATCTCCTGCCTCTGGGAAGTGATGGCGAGCGTGCGAGTGCTGGGCGATCCGGCCAGCCACCCGGTACACCTACCCTGGGTGAACCAGGTCCGCCCGCGACTCGCCGCCGCCGGGTTCCTCCCCGGCGCGGGCCACCGATGGCTGACCAGCCTCGTCCCGCCCAACGGCCATCCGATTCCGGACTTCCTCACTCCCCCGCCGCCGGCCACCGCCACCGCAGACCTCGCGACCGAGCTTTCCGCGTTGGCAGCCACCTCGGCGGAGGTCGTCCGGGCGGATCTTAAAGTGCTCGACCAGCCCCGGCTGTCCGCCCTGCAAGGGCTTTGCGATGACCCCAAATCCGGACTTGCCCGCCTCGTCGACGAGATCACCGAGTACTGGGACATCGCCCTCGCCCAGTCCTGGCCGAGGATCCGGACCTTGCTAGACGCGGAGGTATTCCAGAGGGCTCGGCGGCTGACGGAACACGGCGCTGAAGGACTGCTCAACGACCTTCATCAGCGTGTGCACTGGCGAGACGGCAGCCTCTCGATCGCCCCACGGCGTCCTGCCAGGCACCGACGCCGAGCCCCCCTGCGCTGCCCCGGCAGCACCTCGCTGAGAGGCACCGGCTTACTGCTGGTACCTTCGGTCTTCGCGTGGCCGTCGGTGCTCAGCATTACGGCCGCGGAACAACCACAGCTGGCGTACCCGGCGCGCGGCGTCGCCACCTTGTGGGAAGCCAGCCCCTGTCCACCCCGTGCGCTGGCGGCAGTCATCGGCCGAACCCGGGCAGACCTACTAGTGGCACTCGAGTCGCCGCTCTCCACCACCGACCTCGCGCGCCGCATCGGACTGTCGGCCGGCGGCACCTCGCAACACCTCGGCATACTGCGCGCGGCTGGGTTGGTCACCAGCCACCGAACCGGTCACACGATCGTCAACGCGAGAACCGCAGTAGCCGAGGCACTCCTTTCCGCAGCCCACTAACCGCTGATCAGCACCCTCGCCAGCCGCCCTACCAGTCACCATTCCACTGCGCCCTTGTTCGATGGGCGCAGGCTCGCCTGGCGCATCGCCTGGCGGCCCGGCCGACCAGCCGCCCTGGCAACGCACGGCCACCTACACTGCGTGAACCTTTGCAGCCCTTGTCGCAGATGCCCCTGATTGAACGCTGCGCCGGCCTGCGTCCCGGTCCGGTCACCACCGTTCTCGCCGCGACGAAGCACACCCTGCGCTCGATCGCCCGCCGCTGGCAGCAGCTCAACGACGAGATCAAAACCCACGAGGCGCTGCTCGCTGAGCGCGATAGACCCGGGGCTGCACCGAGGACCACAGTCGTTCGTTCGTCGCCGCCTCACGCGGATCCACGGCGGCGGTCTGCATCCGGCGGAACAGGAACGTCACCAGCTCGGCGCCCTGCACGAGCCGGGACGCGTGGCTCGGCGCGAAGTGCAGCGTGTCGACGATCCGGGTGAGCCGCCGGGAGCGGTAGCCGCCGGTACCGGCGACCAGGTAGCGGGTCAGGTCGGCCCGGTGCCGCGCCGGGTGGTCGACCTCGTCCGCGATCACCAGGGCCAACTCCTCTTCCCGGGCGGCGTAGGCAGCAGCACCGGATCGTGAGTCGGCGCCTTCCCTGACATTCGCAGGCTCTACGTCACATTCGCAGGCTCTACGTCGTCGGAATCAGTGAGCGCCCAACAGGCGCGAGCCGGGGACCCGGCCATGGCATGCAAAGTGAAGGAGAGGTCCGATGACGACGACGCAATAATCCAACCAGGCGGTCTACCGACGGCTCAACGACGCGATCAACAGCCGTGATTTCGGCTTGATCGCCACCGTAAGCAGCAGCAACCCGAGAACGCAATGACCCTGGGTGATCGATGCTAGCGAACACAACAAAGTTCTGACCAGAGAGGCGGACGAAGATGGGTATCCCGAAACGCAGGTTGGTTCAGGTCATCGCGGGCGTAGGGATGGCGTTGGGAATCATCGCCAGCGCCTCCACGCCGGCTCTCGCCAACGGACCGACGGCGTATGCCAGTGGCGGTGCCGGTTGGGCCTGGTACGAGGAGTACGGGGACTACTGGCACATCAGGGACACAAAGGCGGACGGCCATTCCGCCGTAGTCCAATGGCGGATCTCCAGCGGTCGAGAAGGAGACGACTGGGACAACAACGGCGCGGACAACGGGACGACCGTCATCAATCGCAACTACCCAGAAGAGGACACCGTCCAGTACCGCGCCTGCTGGGGCGAGTGGGGCTCCCAGTACATCGAGATCAGTAGTTGTTCCGCATGGGTGACCACGCAGGCATAGCCTGCCCTCCGCGCCGACAAGACCCCCGGGGGGCTGCGTCCCACGCCGTGCGGACGCGGCTCCCGCGCCACAGCATCGAGTCCACGTCCACGAACATCAACGCCCCGCCACCGGGCAGCAGCGGGGGTACGCCGGGCCAGTTGTGCCAGACACTGCTGTGAGATCCCCCTGGCGGCCGGGCTAATGGCAACGCCGTTCAGTTAAGCGTGGGCGTGGCTGGTCAAGGGGTGTGTTGACCAGGCATTGAGAAGCGGGGTTCCGGTATCAAGGTTTGTCACTCCAAGACAACCCGAACCAGGAACCCCGCTCGGTGGATCAAATTGCCATAACCCGTACGGTCGCGGTAGCCGCGGGGCCGTTCGCGCCAGCGGCGCTACGGCCATCCACGAACGTACGGAGGTCATCCACCAGGACGATCGTGCGGGGGGTGTCCCTATGGGTTTCAAGCGGGGACGTGGCTCTGGCTGGGTGGCACGCGAGGGGTGGCGGCAGA
>NZ_JBDJAV010000117.1:0-5168 GCF_039649625.1 Plantactinospora sp. ZYX-F-223
CTAATGGGCCTTGGTGCCGGGCTGGCCAGTAGCAGCCTCACTGCCTACATCGTCGACGCGGCACCGGTCAGACCGGCCTGGTTGGCCTCGGTGGCCTCCAGTCAGACGGTCATGCTCGGCCTCGCTGTCGGCGCTATCGTCTCCGGCGCCCTGGTCCAGTTCGGTCCCTGGCCGCGCGAGCTCGTCTTCCTGGTTGTCATCGGCCTTCTGCTCCTGTCTGTCGCTCTTATTGCTGTCAGCCCGGAGACCGTGACTGGGATGGCGGGTGCGCGGCGATCGCTGCGACCTCGGGTCTACGTGCCGGCACGGGTCAGGAGTCTGCTCCCGGTCGCGGCAGCGGTATTCCTCGCCACCTGGGCGGCCGGGGCCTTCTACCAAGCGTTCGTGCCCGCACTGGTCGAAGATCAACTGCACACCAGCAGCCCGCTCATCGTCGGACTGGTGTTCGCCGCCTACATGGGTCCCAGCGTCCTCGGCGCTCCCCTCGGCGGCCTGTTCGCACCCGCAACCGCCCAACGCGTCGGGATGATCGGCTTCCTGACCGGAATGATCGGCATCGTCACCACGATCGCCACCGGGACGCTGGAGTTGTTCATCGCCGCGACCATCGTCGCCGGCGCCTCTCAAGGCATCGCCATCAGCGCTGCCACCCGCGGACTACTGCACGGCAACACCCCGGCCGACCGGGCACCGACCTTCAGCGTCATCTACCTCCTCAGCTACAGCGGCGCGACGATCCCCGCCCTCATCGCCGGCCAACTCTCCAACACCCTCTCGCTCCCGCAGATCGCCATCGGATACGGCGCACTCGCCCTCGTCGCCACCCTGTTCACCGTCGTCGGAGCGCACAACCCGCGTACCGAGGCGATTGGGCACAGCGAACACGGTGAGTAATCGAAGTGATGGACTTGAGGCTCGGTCATGTTCCGTTCCTCTCCATGCGGTCCGCAGCCCCGTCCTTCGAGATCCGTTACAGCACAACGGCTTCCTGCTCGATAACGAACATATCGATCGCACCTACGGGAGGATCATGAGCGAGGGCCCGGGGGCACTGGCCAACCTTCGACGGACCCGAGCCGACGAAATCAACAACGGGCAAGGGGACGCCGCGTCCACCTGTCGCCAGTCCGCTTCCGCGTGAGCGTGCGGTGTCACGTCGTGGCGTGAACGCACCAGGCGGCCTCCAAGATCCAGTTCCTCGTGGCGTCAGCGTCGGTCGCGCAGCCTTCCGTTGAGCACGCGGAGGATCTGGACCGGCGAACTCATCCAGGCCGGTAGCCTTGCGATCGTGACCAGGTCAGCAAGTCCAGATGAGGTCGAGAGGCTGACACCTCGCGGCGCGGCGACGAGGCGTCGCATCATCGAGGCCGCGGCGCAGCTCATGTACATGAAAGGGGTCAGTGCGACCACTCTGGACGAGGTCCGCGCCGCGAGCGGCACCAGCAAGTCTCAGCTTTACCACCACTTCGCCGACAAGGAACATCTGGTCCGCGCCGTGGTTCGGCTCCGCGCGGAAGAGATCATGGAGCGCGAGCATGCTGCGCTACAACGCCTCAGATCGTTCAATGGTCTAGTTCGATGGAGGGACGCACTCGTCCAGCGCAACGCACTGCAAAAGGGCGCGTACGGGTGCGTCCTCGGCTCGATCGCCGCGGAGGTCTCCAACCAGGACGAGGTCGCTCGCATGGCCGTGGCAGAGACCTTCGACGAGTGGGAGAACCTTATCGAGGCCGGCCTGCGTCGTATGCAGGATGCCCGGACACTCGCCGCCGCCGCCGACCCTCGAAAGCTTGCGATCGGGCTGATGGCAGCGCTGCAAGGGGGCTATCTGCTGGCCCAGGCCGCTCATGACGTCACACCGATGGAGATTGCACTCGACATGGCGCTCGATCATGTCAGGACGTTCCTATCGGCCCGATGAGTGCAGCGCTCACCTGGCCGAATGCGAGCGGACGTAGCTCAGCGCCAGGTCGAGCGCGGCCCCCAGTGGGGCGATATCCCGGTTTGTCCTCGTCAGCAGCGATCCGCCCTGCAACGCGGCCGTCAAACCCGTCGCCAGCCTGGCCGGATCTGCGTCGACCGCCAGCTCACCGTTCTCCCGCATTCGCTCGATGCCGGCCGCCAACGCCTCCCGTGTGGCGATCGCGACGGGATGCGCTGCTCGCGACCCGTCGCCGTCGCGCGCGCGGCCGGCGACATCGGGCGCGGCGGACGTGTCGAGAATCAGTTGCCGGTGCAGGTCGATGATCTCATCGCGCCAGCGCACCAGGTCTTCGAGTGAATCCAGGCCGCTCAGTAGCGACCATCCCAAGGCCAAGACGTCGCCAGGCAGGTCAGAGACAGCCCCTGACCCCGAGCGTGTGCCGCAGTCCACCGATGAATCTTCCCCGTTGTGGTCTATAGAGTCCATCTCCGCTCTCCCTAGCTGCTATCTTCCATGCTGGCACGGACGATCCGGTCCAACAAGGTGGCACCTCAGCCGCTTGGCGAGACGAGACGACCGCGATGCTCCGCCACGTTGTTAACCGTGCTCCGCGCCGCCGTCGATCTCCACGCGGCCGGATGCCTCGGTCAACACTGCCTTCGCCCGGCGGCCGCTGCGGACGTTGCCACCCCACCAGCACTGGCCGGATCGTGGTGGCCTCGTCCCGGATACCTGGCGACGAACCGCCCGACCGGTGTCACCTCAGCCCGACCAGCCACCATGAAACTGGTCTCAATAGTCCGCTTGGTAATCCAGAAGCGGTAGTCTCCGTGAGCAAAGGTCGCACTCCCGGCAGCACAGGCGAACGACAACGGCACGATTCTTCGAGGTCAGCCGTTGGGACGCGGTGCCCGGCCAGCTGGCAAGACAACGGGATCGAAGGAGACGTTATGGACGAATACGTCCAGGGCCTACTACCACCGGAGGAGAGCCTCGATGAGGAGGAGCTTGGCGACGACGTTGATGGCCCAGGCTACTCGCCGCCTGATCGCCCCATCGGAAGCCTGGCCTGGGGGGTGACTGCCTACGAAGCCAGTAGGCACGAGCCCCTCAGCCGGAGACTCGC
The DNA here is from genome assembly GCF_039649625.1 of Plantactinospora sp. ZYX-F-223. Classification (NCBI taxonomy): domain Bacteria; kingdom Bacillati; phylum Actinomycetota; class Actinomycetes; order Micromonosporales; family Micromonosporaceae; genus Plantactinospora; species Plantactinospora sp. ZYX-F-223. The sequence continues at coordinate 3,051 of NZ_JBDJAV010000117.1, forward strand.
CCATGAGGTTCCCGACATCGGAGCCGAAGAGTTTGGCGATGGGATTGGTGACGCATCGGATACCGCCGGCGAGCCGATCGACGACCAGGTTGGTGACTTGAGGGCAGGCCGGCTCGTCTGGGCTACCCAAGATCCTGCCGACCCGTCGTCCGATCTTCGAGCCGACGACGTTGGCATCGACGGCGGGGCCGCCTCCGCGGAGGAGGCGGCGATTCACATCGTCCCCGACAATGCGTTGGACGCGTAAGGACCCGGTGCACGGACAGGCTACAAACCAGACGACACCACGCCCTTTCCGACCTGGGCGCGAGCCACTGGCGCAACGAGAGGACCTATAGCAGACCGCATGATCTTGAATCAGTCGTCGAGACACCGCTACACCAAGGGAAAACGGGACGTCAGAGTCCACAGAGGGGCTCCCGAAGCGCTGCTGGACACTGCCAGATGATCGCGTGCACCGTGCAAGCCCGGCCACCGAACGCCTGCCCTGACCTGCTCAACGCCGAAGTAGGCTGCGGGTCAAGGGCCAAGCGCACATGCTTGACAAGCGGTACCCCGACATCCTAAGTTGGACTAAACCGTCCATAGCTCTCGGGTTGATGGATCGACCGGACTACATCGGGTCAACCGCCCGTCGCAACATGAGGACAGGGCACGCGAGAGCGACCGGCCGCAGAGCCAACGGCGGTGGGCGGGCGTCGAGGCCCGACTGAGATTTCAACGTTATCTGGCAAAACGGTGCGACGGATCTGGCGCCAACCAGGCGGAACAACCGTGCACGTCAGCGTCGCGTACACGGCATCGAGACGACAACCCACCTGCGGCGGACGACGAACCGCACAGGGAAGGCGAAGAAGAGCAAGGAATGAACAATACGAAGCAGTCCGCCGAAGATCTGGCGATCCTCGAGCAGCTCAATCTCGACTACAACCACTCGGACCAGACCAGCGACGCCAAGCGGTTCAGCGAGTTCCTCGCTGAAGATTTTGTTGTGCAGACACCTGGTGTCATGCGCAACAGCGAGGAGTACCTCGAATACATCGCCAAGCCCCGACCCTTCAAAGATCTCACTCTGCGCGACTTCAAGATCCGTATCCTCGGTGATGTCGCGCTGATCCACGGCCGGGCGACCTACACCATGGTCGCCGATGGAGTGGAGCAAGAAGCGCTGTACGCGGACGTGCACCAGAAGCGTGAGGGCACCTGGGACTGCGTCTCCGCCTGCGCGATCGCTCAGGCGCCTGACGCACCACCATGTCTGACATCGCAGCTCGGGCACGCTACGAACAGTTCGTCGAACTCCACCGTGGCCCGATACCTTCATCATGCCCAATGCATGGGACGGCCCGTCGGCCCTGCTCTTCAAGGAGGCCGGATTCAAATCCATCGCGACCTCCTCAGCGGCCTTCGCCGCGACACTTGGCCGGCTCGACGGTATCCACGCCGTCAGCCGCGACACGCACCTGGATCATGCCGCCCTACTCACGTCCGTGAGCGGTCTGCCGATCAACGGCGATTTTGAGGACGGCTACGGCGATACTCCCGAAGATGTCCAGGCCACTGTCAACGCCGCCATTGCCCGCGGTCTGGCTGGCATCGGGGTCGAAGACACCACCGGTGACTCTTCCAACCCGATTCGTGACTTCGACGACGCAGTTCGCCGCATCAAGGCCGCTGCCACCGCAGCGCACGACCGGATCGTTCTGACCGGCCGTACGGACAACTTCTTGTGGGGAATCTTCGACATCGACGACACCATCCGCCGCCTCTCCGCTTACGCGGAAGCAGGAGCGGACGTCCTGTACGCGCCGAACCTACCGGACATGGCCTCGATCAGCGCAGTCATCAAGGCTGTCGCGCCCAAGCCGGTCAACGTCCTCGTCAGCCCCCAGGACACGGCCACGCTGGCCGAACTCCAGACGATCGGCGTCCGCCGGGTCAGCCTCGGGGTCGACCCATACACGCACGCTCTCGCAGCTACACAGGCGGCTGCGGCGAAGCTAGCGAAGGGAGACCTGACGGCACTCGCATCAGAACTCGACTTCGGCCACATCATCGACCTCATCAAGGGCTAACTCGGCCACGCAACAGCGCAGCCGCGCACTGGCCTCACGCGGC
>NZ_JBDJAV010000118.1:0-5059 GCF_039649625.1 Plantactinospora sp. ZYX-F-223
AGCGTCTCCAGCCCCGGCAGCCCGTCAGGTGCTGGCTGCGCCGGCCGCTGCCTCGGCGGTGTCGTCGTCCCTGGACCGCACCGTCGGACCAGCCCGGTCCGCCTCGCGGAACAGTCGGTGTGGCCACCACAGGTACCGGCCGACGTCCAGGCTCAGTGCGGGTACCAGTACGGACCGGACGATGACGGTGTCCAGCAGGATGCCGAAGGCCACCGCGAAGCCGAGCTGGACGATCATCGTCAGCGGTAGTGTGGTCAGCACGGCGAAGGTACCGGCGAGCACCAGGCCGGCGGAGGTGATCACCCCGCCGGTCGCGGCCAGCCCGATCAGGGTCGCCCGCCGGGTGCCGTGCCGGACGGTCTCCTCGCGTACCCGGGTCATCAGGAAGATGTTGTAGTCGACGCCGAGCGCGACGAGGAAGACGAACAGGTAGAGCGGCAGTGAACTGTCCTCGCCGGTGAACCCGAAGACGTGCCGGAACACCAGTACGCTGGCGCCGAGCGCCGCGCCGAACGAGAGCACCACGGTGCCGACCAGCAGCAGTGGTGCCACCAGTGATCGCAGCAGTAGCACCAGGATGGCGAAGACCACCGCGAAGACGATCGGTACCAGGAGGTTCCGGTCGCTCCGGGCGGTCCGCTGCACGTCAAGCCGGATCGCGGTCTCCCCGCCGACGAGCGCCTGCGCCTCGGGTACCGCACGCAGCGCCGCGCGCACCCGGTCGACCGTGTCGTACGCCGGGCGGCTGTCGGCGGGATCGGTCAGCGTCGCCTCCAGGTACGCCTGCCCGGCGCGCAGCTCTGTTGGAGTCAGCGACCCGGGATCCACCCCGGGTACGGCGGCAAGTGTCGCCCGTACCCGCTCCGCCCGGCCGGGGTGGCTGACCACCGCGATCGGGGTGCCGACGCCGGCCGCGAAGTGCCGGGCCAACACCTGTGCGCCGCGTTCCGATTCGTGGCTGCCCCGGAACGACTCCGACGAGGTCAGGCCGGTCGCGTCGAGCTGAATGGTGCCCAGGGCCAGCGCACCGAGCGCGAGGCTGGTCGCCAGCCACGTCACCCGGGGCCGGCGGGCGATCACCCGCCCGATCCGGGTCCACCAGTCGATCGTGCCGGCCCGGGTCTGCGCGCGGACGTCGGCTACCGGGCCGGACCGCGCCGTCGCCGCGCCAGCCCCGGTCGACGGGACGGCATCCACCTCGACGTCCGAGCCGCCGTACCGCGGCCGGACCGGCCAGAAGACCCAGCGGCCGCACCGGACCAGCAGAGCCGGGAACGCGGTCAGCATCACCACCAGTCCGGTCAGCACGCCGACGGCCAGTACCGGGCCGAGTCCCCGGGTCCAGCTCAGCTCGGCGAGCAGCAGACACGACATGGCGGCGGCCGCGGTACCGGCACTGGCCAGGAGGGCCGGCGCGGACCGGCGCAGCGCGAATCCCATCGCGTCGTGCCGGTCCCGATGGCGGCGCAATTCCTCGCGGTAGCGGGCGATCAGCAGTAGTCCATAGTCGGTGGCCGCGCCGAAGACGAGGATGGTCAGGATCGCGCCGCTGTCCGCGGTGACGGTCAACTGTGCGTACCGGGCGAGCAGGTAGACCACCGCCTGCGCGGCGATCAGCGCCAGGCCGGCGCAGAGTACCGGCAGCAGCCACAACACCGGGCTGCGGTAAGTGACCAGCAGGATCAGCACGACGACGGCGACGGTGGCCAGTAACAGGCGGCCGTCGAAACCGCTGACCGCCGCGCTCTGGTCGGCGAGCGAGCCGGCGGCACCGGCGACGTACACGCTCATTCCCGCCGCGTCCTGCCGCGCGGTCTGCCGGACCGTGCCGACCGCGTCCGCGACCCCGTCGAAGGGGTCCGGGCCGAGATCGAGCGGCACGACGAGTCGGGCGGCGGTACCGTCGCGGGCCAGGGTGGGGCCGAGCACCGTACCCCCGAGGTCGGTCCGTCGGGCGAAGGCCCGCGCGTCGGCGGCGACCTTTTCGCGATCGGTTTCGGTCAGCCCGGTCGGCCGGGTGTAGACGACGACCGCCGGCAGCGGCCCGTCGGACGCGGTCGAGGTCTGGATCCGCAGCACCCGGGCGGACTCGGCGCCGGCCGGCAGGGACGAACCGGAGTCGTCGTCCTGCACCGAGCCCAACCGGCCGGCGAGGCCGGCGGCCACCACCGCCGCGACCAGCCAGAATCCCAACATCACCCAACTGGTACGCCGCCCCGTGACCAGCCCGACCACCGCCCGGCCGGCCGACCCGCGCCGCGCAGGCCGCTCGACGGTCGGCACCGTCACCGCCGCCGCTCCGGCTGCGTGTGCCGCCCGGCGGCGATGGCCGTGGCGCGGTCGACGATGAGCAGCAGCAGGACGAAGGCGGTCAGCGCGGTGCAGGTGCGGAGATAGTTCAGCAGCTCCCAGCGTTGCAGGATCGCCGCGTGGTCGGCGGGAACCGAGCCGGCGAGCCACTCCCTGATCTGGCGGTTGATCGGCACGTTGCCGAGCCGGGTGACCAGGAACGTGGTCAGGGTCAGCAGGCTGGCTCCGGCGGCGAGCATCCGTGGCGTGTTGCGGAACAGGACGGCCAGGACCAGTGTGCTGAGGAAGGCTACGCCCATCGTCGACTGCATCACCGGGCCGTTCATCCGCATCAGGGCGGTGTGGAAGGTCAGCCGTACCTCGAGCGGGACGGACTGGAACGCCTGCACGACGTTGACCGCCCCGTAGCAGAACGCACCGGCGAGCAGGCCGCTGGAGAGCAGCGCGAGCCCACGGACGACCCGGACCGTGCCGCCGGGCGCCCCGGCCCGGGCGCCGTCGGGCACGTCGGCCCCGCCGCCCTGAAGTCGGGTGCGCTGAGCAGGTGTGCTGGTCATGGTCTCCTCCTCGACTCGCCTGGCGGTCGCGCCGACGCACGGTCGACGTGCCGTCCGGCAGCGTCGGCAACCGGCCGGGGTGCCGGCGCCACACCTGTCGACGATGCCGTCCGGACCGGGTCCCGGTCGTCCGTCCAGCGCGGACAACCGCCACTGCCGACGGTGACGCAGGCCGGTAGAGGAGTACGCCCCGGGCGGTAGTACCCGGCTACATCCCCGGCCCGACGCGGTGTGCGGCGACGGTCGTCTACCGTTCGGGGATGCGCGACGGAAGCAGGCGCGGATGGTGGCGCGGCACGGCGACGACACAGCGGGACTGGCTGGTCGCCGCCGGTGTCGCGGTACTGGTGCTGCTCGGCGCCCGGACCGCACCGCCCGGCCGGGTGGATCTCGACCTGGGCGGCTACCTCCTGCTGCTGCTCGCGGCCGCGACGCTGGCGTTCCGGCACCGGTCACCCCGGCTGGTGCTCGGTGTCGCCACCGCCTGCCTGCTCGGTTACCAGCTCCGCGGCTATCCCGGGGTCATCCCCGCCGTACCGGTGCTGTTCGTGCTGTACGCGGCGGTCCGTGCCGGGCACCGCCGGGCGGCGTTTGTCGCCCTCGGGGCCGTCCTGGTCGGTGGCTTCGCCGGTGAGGTGGCCCTCGGCGGTGGTGCCGAGTCGCCTCCCGACGTCTTCCAGCGGTGGTTCCTGCTCGTCGGCTGGATGGTTGCGGCCTGTACTCTCGCCGAGGTGGCCCGGCACCGCCAGGCGTACCTGGAAGAGGTGGAGCAGCGGGCGGCCGACGCGGAACGGACCCGTGAGGAGACCGCCCGCCGCCGCGCCGACGAGGAGCGGCTGCGGATCGCCCGCGAACTGCACGACTCGTTGACACACAGCATCTCGATCATCAAAGTGCAGGCCGGTGTCGCCGTGCACCTGGCCCGCAAGCGCGACGAGCCGATTCCCGACGCGCTGCTCGCCATCCAGCAGGCCAGCGGCGAGGCGATCCGGGAACTGCGGGCCACCCTCGAGGTGCTGCGCAGCGACGACGACAATCCCGGAACCGGTCTGGACCGGCTGGAACACCTGGTCGGCGGGGCCCGCCGGGCAGGTCTGCCGGTCACCGTACGGATCACGGGGCAGCCGCGTACCCTGCCCGCCCCGGTCGACCGGGCCGCGTACCGGATCATCCAGGAGGCGTTGACCAACGTCGCCCGGCATGCCGGACCGGCCACCGCCGCGATCGAACTCGACTACCGTGCCGAGTCGCTGACCGTACGGGTCGACGACGACGGGAGCGGCAACGGAAGCGGTAACGGCGGGTCGGATGCGGTGCCCGGCGTTGGCCTGGTCGGCATGCGGGAGCGGGTGGCGGCCCTCGGTGGCTCACTGCACGCCGGGCCACGCGACGGCGGTGGTTTCGCCGTCCGGGCCGATCTGCCGTGCGGAGCGGCCGCGTGATCCGGGTGCTGCTCGCCGACGACCAGGCGCTGATCCGTGCCGGGTTCCGTGCGCTGCTTGCCGCCGAGGACGACATCGAAGTGGTCGCCGAGGCTGCTGACGGTGAACAGGCGGTCAGGCTCGCCGTGCAGCATGTGCCGGACGTCGCCCTGGTCGACATCCAGATGCCAGTGCTCGACGGTATCCAGGCGACCCGGCAGATGGTCGCCGATCCCCGGCTGACCGGTACCCGGGTGGTGATGCTGACCAACTACGGCCTCGACGAGTACGTCTACACCGCGCTGCGGGCCGGCGCCAGTGGCTTCCTGGTGAAGGACACGGAGCCGGAGGACCTGCTGCACGGCGTACGCGTCGCCGCCCGGGGCGACGCGCTGCTGTCACCCACCATCACCCGCCGGCTGATCGACGAATACGTCGCCCGACCGCCGCAGGGGCAGCTCTCGTCCGCGCTGGACGTGCTGACCAACCGGGAACGTGAGGTGGTGGCGCTGGCCGCGCGAGGTATGTCCAACGATGAGATCGCCGCGCAGATGGTGATCAGTCTGGCCACTGCCAAGACCCATGTCAGCCGGGCCATGACCAAGCTCCGGGCGCGCGACCGGGCCCAGCTTGTGGTGCTCGCCTACGAGTCCGGCCTGGTCACACCAGCTCGCCGCCCGGACACCCAGTAGCTGGGTGCTATCCGCCCGCCTGCGAACCGCGTCCCGGCTGTCCGGTTCGATTTCATGATCGAGTCGGTTCGGTGGAATG
>NZ_JBDJAV010000119.1:0-4602 GCF_039649625.1 Plantactinospora sp. ZYX-F-223
TCTAAGTGGGTGTTTAAGAAGGGGCTATGAGGGCTGCCGATGGTAGATGCGGTCTTGTTGACGGGTGGCGTGCTGGGGACGGTCAGCGGCGCCGAGAGCCGACAGATCCAGGCGTAGTGCGGCATGGCTGGCCGGCCTTCCTTCGACCGCATGGAATCCTGAGTCCATGGGTCGGGTCAAAATGCGATCGCCGGACCGGATTCTCTCCGTCCGGCGCCTGTCGATCTCGCTGGCCACCGGCGCCGTCGTCGCCGTGGCTGTCGCGGTGCTCGGGTTCCCCGAACTGTTTCCGCTGGTCGGTTGGAACGTGGCCGCTGCCGTCGTGCTGGTCTGGGTCTGGCGGATCAGTTGGCATCAGGGGCCCCAGGGCACCGAGCGACTCGCCGAGGAAGAGAGCCATTCACGCTCTACTGACAGCGCCGTACTGATCGCCGCGGTGGCCAGTCTCGGCGCCGTCGCCTGGGCCCTCGTTCACTCGTCACGAAACCAAGACGCGCTCGCGATCACCCTGGTCATCGTGAGTGTGCTCACGGCGATTCTGTCCTGGGGATTGATGAATACCGTATTCGCCCTCAAGTACGCACGCATGTTCTATCTTGAGGATGGCGGGATCGACTTCAAGCAGAGCGAGCTACCGACCTACAGCGACTTTGCCTATCTGGCGTTCACCGTCGGCATGTCTTTTGCCGTGTCCGAGAGCGAGCCGGCCAGTACCCGGATCCGGAAGACCGCCCTCGGCCATGCGCTGCTGTCCTACCTGTTCGGCACGGTCATCCTCGCCGTGGCCGTCAACCTGGTAACCGGCCTGGGCGAGTCCTGATCAACCAGGCTTCACGTCGCAAGACCCGGCCGCACTCGGTCCACGCAGACGCGACCGTTGGTGATAGGCGCCCCGTCCCCCGCCGCTCGCTGTCAAGCTGATGCGGTGCCACGGAGTGAGGAGCCGCGAAGGATGGGGACCAGAATCATAGTGGACGGGGTCTCTTGCGTCCGGCGTTGATCGTGCTGACCGCGGTCGGCGCGGCCGTGTTGGTGGACCTGTTAACCGGCGTGCTGGTCCGCCGGTTCGCCCGTGGCCGCTACCAGTGGCTGCTGACCCCCCTACGCCAGGCATGTCGCCGCCCGACCACGGTGGTGCTACTGCTCGCGGCACTGTACTTCGCGCTGCCAGCGGACGGCGACGAGTGGGTCCGCTTGGTCCGCCATGCCGCCCTACTGCTATTGATCGCTAGCGCCGGGTGGCTGGTGGTCAAGGCGCTGCACGTTGCCGAGGGCGTCGCGTTCAGCCGGCTGCCGCACGAGACGGTCGTCGACCGCAGAATCCGCCGCGCCCGTACCCAGATCCGCCCGGTACGCCGGCTGACCTCGGCTGTCGTCATAGTGGTGGCGATCGGTCTGATCCTGGTCACCTTCCGGCCCGTACGCACGTTCGGGCTCACCTTCCTGACCTCGGCCGGCGTGATCGGGGCCGTGATCGGCCTGTCCGCCCGGACCGCGCTCGGCAACGCCTTCGCCGGCATCCAGGTCGCCTTCGCGGACAGTCTCCACGTCGACGACGTGGTGGTGATAGACGGCGAATGGGGCCGGGTCGAGGAGGTGAAGCTGACCAACGTCGTGATCCGCCTCTGGGACGACCGGATGCTCGTCCTGCCAACCACCTACTTCACCGAACACACCTTCCAGAACTGGACGCGGCACGAGACCCGGGTGGTCGGCGAGATCCGCATCCACCTGGATCACACCGCCGACCTGGAGGACCTCCGGCAGGCGGCCAGACGGCTTGTTGAATCGTCGCCGCTGTGGGACCGGCACCAGTGGGTCTTGCAGATGGTTGACGCCACCCCGCAGACCGTGGTCATCCAGGTCCAGGCTTCCGCCGCAGACGGGCCGAGCGCCTGGGATCTGCGCTGCGACCTGCGCGAGGGACTGATCCATTACGTGCGGAACACCCATCCGCAATGGCTGCCGCGCACCCGTGGCGAGTACCATCCCTGATGGTCCGGACAGCCGTCTCGGGCAAGGCGGCGATGGGCAGTGAGCCATGCGAAGGTCTGCACGACCGCCCACCGTCGGGGGATCAGGACGAAACCCCTCTGGCCCGTGGGCTCGCGGACGATATGCAGGGTAGTGGTCAAGATACGGGTGGCCCAGTCGACGAGGCGGCCAGCAAAGCCGGCGTCGGCGAGGACGAACCGGACCGGTGTGGTCAGGTAGAGGCTGAGCAGGGTCGTCTTCGCGCCGTCGCGGTCTCTCAGCCCACAGGTCACCCGCGAGCAACTGAACATCAAAGGCAGCACCGGATCAATCATCACGCCAACGAGCGCAACTTCCTGTACGCCGCGAGCGGCGACCAGGTGGCCGGCTACTTCCTGGCCTACACCGGCCTGACCGACCCCCAGCACCATCCGGTTAGGTTCCCCGCGTCGTTGGATTTCCCCGCGTTGATATCCGCGACGGCGGCGTATCGTCCGCCGCCGGCCGCGTACATCCTCGCTATGAACCACAACAATTCGGAGTATCTGCACCGGTTCCATCATGGGACGCGACCGCGTCTGCGGGGATCGACCGACATCGCCGACGCCGGCCTCGAGATCTACTTCCGATCTCCGTCATTCCTGATTTCCGCAGGTGGGACGTTTCTGAACAGTGGATACGGACACGACGAGATTGACATCGGCGTGAATGCCTGGGAACAGACCTCGCGGGCCCAGGCGACGACGCTGATCCCCACCCGGGTGGATACCGGGTTTCACGATCTGATCCGCTTCGAGCCGTTCCCGGACTCGTTCGTCGACCCGTACGCGGACGATCCCGAGGACCCTGACACCTTCCACGCGCAGGCGGTCAACATCGGCGTACACCGGCGGATCGCCGCCGGTGCGAATCTACGGCCCGCCGAGAAAAAGACCCTTGTCGAACATTCCACGTCGACCTACCCCGCGCTCGCCCCGCACGCCGGTCGACTGTTGATGGCCTGGAAGGGGTCGGGCAACGACAACCTTAACGTCGCCAAGGTACTGGACACGAGTCTGCTCAAAATCGACGGCGTCGAGGGCGTCGAGCGCGCGGTCACGCTCGGGGATTCGACCGACAGGTCGCCGGCGCTGGCGTCGCACAACGGAAGGCTCCTCCTGGCCTGGCGCGGTTCCGGCAACAACCAGCTCAACCTCGCGTTCTCGACGGACGACGGAATCACCTTCCAGGGGACGACGACGCTGGGCGACTCCAGCGAGCACAGCCCGTCGCTGGTGTCGCACGGAAATCGGCTGTACCTCGCCTGGACCGGCCGGGGCGATGGGAAGTTGAACGTGGCCAAGGTGGTGCTGTTCGGCAACACGGCGGGCGGGTTCGGCATCGAGGGGCTCGAGGGCAAGGTCGTACTCGACGAGATCAGCACCCAGTCCCCAGCCCTGGCGTCCCACAACGAACTGCTCTTCCTCGGCTGGAAGGGCGAGGGCGAGGAGAAGCTGAACCTGCGAGTCTCCCGGGACGGCGCCTTCCAACCGGTCGGCCCCTGGATGTTCAGCAACCTCGCTCATCTCGGCTTCTACGTCGCGGCCTACCGGACGCCACCTGCGCAGCCCGACGAGCTCGTCGTCCCGCTGGACAACCTCGCGCTGGTCTACGCCCGAGAGGCGGCCGACATGGACTTCAACACATTCCGGGACCTGACGCTGACTCGCAACACCCACCTGCCGGCCAAACTCGACTACGGCGGCGTCTACGAGTTCCACACACCGGACGACAAGCACTTCACGATCTGGTTCCTGCTGGTCGGGCAGAAGTACGACGCCCGGGTAGTCGACCAGAGCGACCAAGTCAGTGACCTCAACACGCTACCGCTGGTGAGTGGGGAATACCTGCGGGCACCCGGCGGCCATGACGGCCTGATCGAGATCCGGCACCCGGGGAGCGAACAGTCGCCGGTTGTGCTCGACTTCCGCAACGCCGAGGCGCCGGTACGCGCAGACAACCGTGCCGCTCACCCCCAGCCCTGGATCGAACGCGGCCTGGCGTTCTTCGCCCTCGCCGAGAAGTTCGAGCAGGACGGGAAGCGCAAGGACGCGCAGTCGTCACTCGCCGACGCGGTACGGCTCTACGACGAGTTGCTCCGGCTGAACCCGGAGCAGAACGGCCCGCCCCTCGCTCCGGCTGTCATCCGCGCGCTTGGCAGGTGCGGCGTTGACTTCAGCGTCTCGGAGACCGAACTGCACGACTGGCTCGCCAACCCGGAATACACACCGTACCCGGCGATCTCCCAGGCACTGCTGTTGTCCGGGTGGCGGCTCAAGGCGCCGGTCTTCCTGGACGTGATCGTGTGGAACTACGAGCGGACACGACGGGTCACCTCCCCACGCACCGTCGCGGACATGCGGACCGATGTCCTGAAGGCAGCCATCTTGGAGGGCTCGAACTCCCGACACGGCACGTGGGTGACGAACTTCGAGCAACTCCTCCAGCCCTGACCGGCCGGTCTGACGCCGGCAACGCAAAGTTCATCCGCTCGTGGAAGACCGCCCGCCAACGCTTTCGCTGCTGAGCCAACGACGGCACCTGGGCGAGGCCGAAAGCCAACAACATCACCGTGCCGACCCGGACGAC